>DKNG01000150.1 GCA_002470185.1 Arcobacter sp. UBA7394
AGAAGGAATCTCTATTTTTACATTAGAAAAAGATATTGTAACAAGAGTTATTAATATTATTAAAAATCTAATCACCAAGTCTCCTAAAAGTCTAATGTACCTTCAATAGCAAAGTTTGCTTTTGAATCAAGTTCCGCATGGGATATAACTGCAACTTGAAGGCCAAATTTTTCGTATATTTCTGAAATTCTTTTTCTTAAAACAGGATCAACTACCATTGCAACTTTATTGAAACCTTTAGCTTCTATTTGTTCAATTAGATCTTTTGTATGTGTTACAAGATTATTAATCTCTGCAATTGATAACATAAGCTGACTAGCTCCATGTTGATCTTGTAATTTCCCAATAAATTGTTGTTCTAACTCTGGTTTAATAGTAACAATATGTAAGATACCATCATTATCTAAGAACTTCTGAGTAATCAATCTATATAACTTAGATCTTACATGCTCTAATAATACATCAGGAGCTTTTGTAAACTCTGCAATATCAGCAATTGCTTCAATAATTGTAAGCATATCAACAATTGGTATCTTCTCATGTAATAAATCTTTAGATACTTTTAGTAATGAACCATAAGAAGTAACCTTCATAGCTTCTTCTACTACAATTGGGAAATCTTTTTTAAGTCTATCTACAATATCAACAATATCTTGTCTTGTGATAATATCTTCAGAGTGTTTTTTAATTACTTCTGAGATATGAGTAGAGATAATTGTAGGAGCATCAACAACAGTAAAACCTTTCATTAAAGCTTCTTCTTTTAAATGTTGTGCAATCCAAGTAGCCTCTAAATTAAATACAGGTTCTTTTACTTTAAGACCTGGAAGTTTTTCATTTCCTAATCCACCCATTGCTAATAGTTTATCAATTTCAACTCGTCCTTTTACTAAAGGAATTCTTTTTAAATATAATTGATATTCATTAGGTGATAAACTAGCATCATCAGAGATTCTAATTTGAGGAATAATAAATCCAAGTTCTGTTGCAATTGTTTTTCTAATAGCTTTAATTTTATCAAGTAGTTCTGAGTTTCCTTGAACTAATTGAAGTAATCTAATTCCTAATTTTAACTCAAGAACTTCAAGCTTCATAATAGTTTCAATAGTCTGCTCGTCGTTTGCAGCACTTGCTTGTTTTTTCTTCTCTTTTATAACATCAACATTATCACTAATTTTAGCTTTTTTCTTTTCGGGTTCTGTTCTAAAGAATCTAGTTAAAGCATTATCTACATCTTGTTCAATCATATTAATTGTGTATCCAATAAATATCATTAACAGTCCCATAAAAATTAAAATACCAGCAGGGAAACCAGGAACAAATCCAAATAAAATCATCCCCATACCAACTAGAACTAATGACTTAGAATCTTTAGCAAGTTGCATAATTGACTGATTAGCAAACTTATCTTCATCCATGTTAGATCTAGTAATAATAATAGCTGTTGCTGTAGATAAAATTAAAGCAGGTAATTGAGCTACAAGCCCATCACCAATAGTTAAAATAGTATAAATTCTACCACTTTCAGATACAGTTAAATCATGTTGGAATAGACCAATTAATAATCCACCAATTAAGTTAACCAAAGTAATAATAATACCAGCAACAGCATCACCTTTTACGAACTTAGACGATCCATCCATTGCCCCATAGAAACTAGCTTCAGAAATTAAAGACTTTCTTCGCACCTGGGCTTCTTTATCATCAATAAATCCTGCATTTAAATCCGCATCAATTGCCATTTGTTTACCGGGCATTGAATCAAGTGTAAACCTAGCAGTAACTTCTGCTACTCTTGTTGCACCTTTTGTTACAACCATAAAGTTAATAAGAACTAGAATAATAAATACAATAACCCCAATTACCATATTTCCACCAACAACAAAATCACCAAAGGCCGAAATAATGGAACTTACAGCATCAGGTCCATTATGTCCTTCACTTAAAATTGATCTTGTAGTTGCAATATTTAAGGACAGCCTAAACAGTGCAAGAATAAGAATAATAGTTGGGAATGTTGTTAAATCAGAAGGCTTCTGGATATATAAAGAAATTAATAGAATTAATAATGATAAAGATAAAGATATTACCAAAAAGAAATCCAGCATCCCTTTTGATAAAGGGACGATAATAATTGTTAAAATTGATACAAATAATGCAACAATAAATAAATCTTTTGTAAATATCTTTTTAAAATTCATCTAGGTAAATAATTAACTATTTAAGAAAATTAACTAATGATAATTGATTAGTTTTATTAATTGTTGAATATAATGCTGTATATGTTAATTCTAAAGCTTTTGATTCCACAGCTAATTTTGATAAATCTGCTGCACCAATTTCTATAGATAATACATTGTACTGAGTAAGTTTTGCTGAAACTTTCTCTTGTGATAATTCAAATACTTTATTTCTTCCACCAAGTTCTGCATGGGCAACATTAATTGCATCATAAGAATCATTGATTTCATTAATACCAGTATTTAAAGCTGCATCAGCAACTGCATCACTTACAGGATTTCCTGCTGTGTCTACTTTATTTAAAGCATTAATTACACTATTTAAAGCATCAAAAATATTAGTTTTAGCTTCAAATTTTGTTCCATCTGCTGTTCCTACATTTGCTGTATATGTAGGAGGTGTTCCGGCATCATTAGTTACAGGTAGTGTTGTTGTCGTAACATTACCATCTAAATCATATTTAACGATATTAGTTTTTGTTGCATCAAGTTTCCATTCAGAACCATCTTGATCAATAATTCTATCACTCTCTTTGAAACTTAAATTTGGGTCACCTTTTGTAGCTACGTCTGATGAATACATCATCATGTCAAAACCATTTACACCTTTATCTCGATAAGAACCCTCTTCCACTGCAATTTTTCTTAATTGGTTATCACCATTATAAGTAACATTGCCATTTGCATCTTCAATAAATGGTTTAACAGAAGAATCAGAACCTGCAAAAAGATATTCACCATCAACTCTACTATTAGCTAAGTCAATAATATTTTGTTTAACTCCAGAAATACTAACAGCAATAGATTTTTTACCTTCTGGTGTTGTTGTAGAAGTATTTGCTTTTAAAAGTTCACTTTTAACTTGTTCCATTAATCTTTTAACTTCTGTTAAAGCAGAATCAGAAACATTGTTATGAACATTTGTTCTAGTTATTTGAGTTTTAATACCTTCAAAAGTTTTTATTTTGTCATCAACAAAAATCTCTCTTGAGTAAAGAACTGAATCATCACTACCGTTTTCTAGTTTTTTACCCGTACTAGTTTGGTAAGATATTCTTTTTTGCTCAGCATTTAAATTATCTAAATGATATAAAGTCTGTTGTGTTTGATTAATCATTCTAAAACCTTTCTAAACATTGCTACAATTTCATTAAAATTGTATCGTTCTTGTGTACTTTGAGTTAAAAATTCTCTAATTTTCTCTTTTTTAGCCATTGCAGCATCAAGTTCAGCATCCATGCCAGGTTTATATGCCCCAACTCTAACTAAAACTTCGTTTTCCTTTATTAAAGATAATACTCTTTTTAACTTTAAAAAGTAATTATAATGCTCATTGTCAACAACTTTATCCATTACCCTAGAAGCTGATTTTAGAAGATTAATTGGAGGATAAAAACCTTGTTCGGTTAATTCTCTTGTTAAAACAATATGACCATCTAAAATAGATCTACTTTGATCAGCTACGGGATCATTCATATCATCTCCATCAACTAATACCGTAAAAAATGCTGTCAATGAACCTTTATCATTATTTCCAGCTCTCTCCATTAACTGAGGTAATAATGCAAATACTGAAGGTGGATAACCACGACTTACAGGAGGTTCTCCAGTACTTAATCCAATCTCTCTTTGAGCCATTGCAAATCTAGTAACAGAGTCCATCATAAGTAAAACATCATGGCCTTTATCTCTAAAAAATTCTGCAATTGCCATTGCTGTAAATGCACCATATTTTCTCATTAAAGCAGATTCATCTGAAGTTGCTGCAACAATTACTGTATTTTCTAAATTATTATCTAAATTGTAATGAATAAATTCAGGAATTTCACGTCCTCTTTCCCCAATTAAAGCTACAACTTTAATTTGCGCTTCACATCCTTTTACAATCATTCCCATAAGTGTTGATTTACCAACTCCAGAACCTGCAAAAATACCTACTTTTTGACCTTTTCCTGATGTTAGCATTGAATCAATTGATTTTACACCAGTAGAGAATCTTTCATCAATTATTCCTCTCTCAAGTGGAGGCATTGAAAGTTTATTAATTGCAGAGTTTTCTCTAAGTTCTTGCGGTTTTCCTTTATCATCAATAGGCTCACCCAAAGCATTTACTACTCGTCCTAATAAACCGTAACCACACTTAACAGATAAACCTTCTTTTTGAAGATATACCTTATCATGAATTCTAAAACCTTCAATAAATGAAAAAGGTACAATTGTAAAAGCCTCACTATCAACTGAAGCAACCATACCTAAAACAGTATACAGGTGCTGAACAGATTCAATTTTTACAATATCACCTACAGCAACTTCTAACCCAACAGCAGAAACTGTAGTTGTTGAAATGTGCCTAATTCGCCCAAATGCAATGCTTAAATTTGTTGAATCAATACTATCTATAAAACTATCTAAATCCATTACATCTCATCACACATTTTTTTATATAAACTATCACTTGTTCCTTTTACTTCTTTACATTTTAAAATGTATTCTTCTTTTTTTAGATTATTACCTAAGTTTTCATATGATTTCAAAATATCATAATAGATTTTTACTTCATCATTAGCTCTTACTTTTCTACTATTTTTTAAGGACTCTAATAAATAGTCTAATGATTTTTGAATATTGTTATTGTCTTTTTCTAATCTTGATAATTCTGTTTCAACAAATGGTGAATAAACAAAAGCTTTAATATCTTTTTGTTTTTCATATAATTTAATTAAAATATCATTTGCTTTTTCATTCTCTTCTTTTTTTAATAGATATAGATAATAATCATAATAGAAATCAACAATAACAGGATTATTTTCATTTTCTTTGATAAAGTCCAAATTACGTTTTGTATATGAGAAAAACTTATCTAAAGAAAGACTTTCATCTTTAGATTTTAATATTTGGTATCTATATAAAAACTCTTTTGCCAAAACATCTTTATTATCAACCATCTCAACTTTTGATGAAAAATCTAAAGCTTCATTTGTAAGACCTAAAACAAAAGCCATTCGCTCTAAATATAAATAAATATTTGCATCTCTACTTTTATTGAACGTCTCTTTTACTTGATTGTAAGCTCTTTCATAAGGGGCTTCAGTAAGACACTCAAAAAACTTATATTTTATTGTTTCATCTTCTATTAATTTAGTTAAAGTTTCAGCTCTTGAGCTTTGTAAAGCTGTATTTAATTCAAAACATTTACCTTGATTTAATAGCTCTCGAATTCTATCAATATTAACTTCATCAAATAGAGCATTCATTGAATCATAACCAAATCGCTTTGCAATTTTATTTGAAATCTTTTTATATATTTTTTTAGATCTTAATATTTTTTCAAATTTCTTGTCTTCTTTATCAATTAATAACTCTTGTAATAAAGATTTTTGTTCCATAGATTCAGAATAATCATATTTATTTGCAATTACAGAAGGTTTAATTCTATTTTGTCTCATTAAAATTTCATCAAGATACATTTTTGATTTTTTAAAATAAGCACCTTGAGAATAGTCTGTAATAATATCTTTATATAACTCTTTTGCTTTTTCTAAATAAAAATTAGTTCTATCATACATAAGCATATAGGTATTTGCTAATTTAAATTTGAAGTCTTCAATTGATTCTTCTTTACTAGTTCTATTTAATAACTCTTTTAAAATATCAGCTGCATGTTCTGGCATTCCAGCTTTAATTAATTTATTAATTTTTTTATTTGCTAAATAAGAATCATTAGCATAATAATCAATATTGTTTTTTAAAACTTTTCCAATTAATTCATTTGCCTTATCAAAATCTCCACTTGCAATATATAAGTCAAAAAGTTCATCTGCAACTATAGTTGCAATCATTTTATCGTTAGTTTTTGTTAAAATATCATATAAAACTCGAATAGCTTTTTTGTTATTTTTCTGATATTTGTATACTTTTGCTAAATAAATTTTTCCGTAAGTTTTTGTAAGTTCATCATTAAAGTTTTTGATAATAATTTCAGCAAAATATTTGGCATCTTTTGCTTTATTTGAATTTAGTTTTAAATCAACTAATAACATATATGCCTTAGATAAATCATATTCATTTATCCTAGAAGCGTTTATTGCTTCTTCTAAAACTTTTGCAGCATCAACTATATATCTTTTTGATACTTTTTTTAATGATAGTTCAGCATATAAAATTGTAATATCTGACTCTAAAACTTTTAATTTATTCTTCTCTTTAAAATCTTTTATTTGAGCATAAGCTTCATCAATTTTACCATCTTTAGCAAGTAGCCTAGCATTTTGAATTAAATCAAAACCATCAGCAATAGTCTGTTTTCTTTGTTGAGAAATTTGTGTTCCTGAAGAGTTTATAAAACTATAATAAAAGTCTTTTTTAGCATAAATAGTACTAAGGAATAAAAAAAATATAATTAAAAGTTTCAATCTTTACCTTTTCTTTTTTAACTCATAAACATAAGAGAAAATCTCTGCTAAAGCTTTATAAAATTCACTAGGAATTTGCTGTTCTATCTCTATTTGATCATGTAAAGCCCTAGCTAATGCCGGGTTTTCAATAATTGGAATATCATTTTCTTTTGCAATATCTTTAATTTTTATTGCAATAAAATCAATACCTTTTGCTACAATTTTTGGCGCTGAATCTACTGTATTATCATACTTCATAGCTACTGCATAATGTGTAGGATTAGTAATAACAACATCAGCATCAGGTACAGATGTCATCATTCTTTTTTGTGCCATTTCCATTTGAATTCTACGAATTCTACCTTTTACTAAAGGATCCCCATCCATATTTTTATATTCATCTTTTATATCTTGTTTACTCATACGTAAAGATTTCATATAATAATGTTTTGTAAAATAAAAATCTATTATAGCAAAAATAATTATAATTAATAGTATTGCCCCAAGAAAGTACCCTGTAAGCTCAATCATCGTATTAATAGTACCCATAGTTTCTTGATCCATCATAGCAAGAATCATGTCACCTGTGAAAAGAAATAAAAGAACCATTACTATAATAATTATTGTTAATTTAGCTGTTAATTTAAAAGCCTCTATTAATTTTTTTAAACCAAAAACATTCTTCATACCTTTTATAGGATCAAGTTTTTGTAAGTCAATTTTTAAAGGAGTAACAATCATTCCAAATTGAATCCAATTAAATATTAAAGTTAATAAAATAACTAAAGCAAATAAAGGTAGTAAGGAACTTAACATTGTCATTACAACAGTATAAGTTAAAGAATAGAATACTGTATTATCTAATTCTTGTCCTATAAAACTATAGGAAAACATCATTAACTTTTTGATTTCACCCATTGTATGTGAAGAGAAGAATAATATATATAAAGACCCAAAAAATAGAATAGCCGCACCAGTAACCTCCATTGATTTAGAGACATTACCTTCCTTCTTGGCATCTTCTATTTTCTTGTCGGTAGGTTCTTCGGTCTTTTCATCATCATCAGCCAAACTAATATCCTATTGAAATTTTGTAATAAAATAATTTGTAAAAGCTTCTGTAAAAGCTTCCATACCAAATATTAAGAATAAAAAAATCAATGCAAATTTCAATTGAAAGGTAATAACAAAAGGTGAAAATGCTGGCATAGATTTCGTACCATATCCATAATATACATCCATAATAAACCCAATAAAGAATAATGGTAATGCAAATGCAAATGCAAATGAGAACATTCTTTTTATTTCATCAATTGCAATTTGAATACCATCATAAGAAAATATATCAAAAGTACCTAGGTGAATCATCGCAAAACTTTTTACTAGTATAACTAGTGTCATTTCATACATTCCAGTTTGGAAAAATAAAGCGATTACAATCCAGTACAGAAGTCGTGAAACTAAACCCTCTTGAGAACCAGTTGAAGGATCAAACATCATAGCCATTGATAATGCAGTTGAATATCCAACAAAATCCCCAATAATTCTAACAGCGGAAAACATAATATGTAAAAACATAGCAGCAACAGCACCTAGTGTAATTTCAGACAATAAACCTAATAAAAAAGTATCTTGAGTAATAGGAGTAGCTACATCAACTAAAGGGAATAAAAAAATAGTTATATAAAAGGCTAAAGCAATTCTAATTCTTCCACTTACTGCAGCATCACCAAAAATAGGCATAAAAGCTACAAAAGCTAAAATTCTAGCAAGAAGTAGTAAAAAAGGGTATACTACATCCTCATTTAATAGAGATAAAAAAGCTTCCATTATTATAGGTAGTCTAAATTCTTATCTTCAGATGTTTGATTATTTTCTCTTAATTCTAAAATAGATTGTGTGTTACTTCTAGAAAAAGATTTTTGAGCATTATCACCATCATTAGATGATTGATCACTATTATCATTTTCACCTGAGCTAAAGTCTAAATTAAACTCAGCATCCTCTTCAAATGTATTTTCTAATGCAGATTTTAAACTATTCTGACTATCCACAAAAGCATCCAACGTAGAGCTATTAGATATATTCATACTAATATTAATACCATTGTCTTTATCATTTTTCATAACAATAGCGATTGAACCTAAATGTGCAGGATTAAGATTTATTCTAAATGCAGTTACTGGTGGCTTATAATTTTCATACATTTGTCTTGCAACATCAGACATCATTGTTGACATTTGCTGTTTAGCACCAATAATTCTAGACTGGATACTTTGTACTAAAGAAGGACTAACATTTAAAGTTACATCAGTAGCATTATTAACAACATTATTAGTAGATATATTTGTATCATCAGATAAAATAGCCTTACTAGCTTCAATAGATTTGTTTATAATATTCCTAGTATCATCATGATGAATATTTTTATTAAAAGCAACTCTATCTAAGAAATTTCTTTTTTCTATATTTGTATTGTTTGTATTTTTATTTTCCGTATTTTGTACTTCAACATCAATTTTTTCAAGTTCTAAATCAAGCTTTTTAGCAGCTGATTTAACATTTTCCGTACTTTTTGCAGTTTTTACTTCATTTATTGCTTCTGTTTTTTTAGCTAAATTTTGATTAGCATTAGTATTTTTTTGTGTACTTAAATATATATTTGTTAATACATCTCTAGAATTTTTTTCACTCGTAGGTTTATTAGTATTATCTAAAGTTTTATTTTCTTGATTAAGTACTTTTTCATCTAGTTTTTTATCTTCAACTTTTGTTTCAATAGTTTTTTTATTATCAACAATTTTATCAAATAAAGATTTTTCTTCTTTAACTTGAGTTTTTATTTCTTCTTTAATTTCATTTTTATTTTCTAAAGAGGCTTTTGGTAAATCAACTCTTTCTTCAGTTTTATTAGCTAATTTAGATAATTGCTCAGCAGCTTTTTCATTTTTAACTTCACTATTAAGTATAGGTTTATCATTAGTAATTTTTTCTTCATTTTTTACTGTTTTTTTATCTACAATATTTTCGTTAATTTCTTCTTTTATATTCGACTGTTTTAATTCAGATTGTTTTGTATCAACATTTTTTATATCACTATTTTTTGTTTCAACATTTTTTTCATTAAC
>DKNG01000171.1:0-4242 GCA_002470185.1 Arcobacter sp. UBA7394
GCTACATCTTTTGCCATTACTTCTAACATCTCATTAAAGATTCTTTTTAACTCTTCTAAACCTTCATTACTTGTACTTTTAACAACTTCTTGTTTGATTTTTCCCTCTTTTAGGAGATTTACAACTCTTTTAACATCGTTAATTAGTTCTGTATCTTCTTCCATTAGAGCTTTTGTTTTTGTAATATTCTCATTTACAATATCAGACATTAAACCTATTTCATCATTTGATGTTTTCTCTAATAGTTTAACTTCACTTGATTCTTTACTTAGGTATTTAAAGAACTCAATTAATCCATTTTGGAATCTATCTAGGGGTTTGATTACTTCTTTATTAATTACAATATAAACTACAAACATTATTGATACTAAGAATATTAATGAAACTATAAAAATCTGATTTCTAATACTATTTGGTATTTCTATTACTTCTGATTCATCAATCTCAGAGATAATAGCCCATTTTAAGTCATCACCAATTTTTATTAGACTATAGGCTGATAATACCTTATCCCCTTTATAATCAATTGTTAATTTTGTTTCTGATTTTTTATCGAAGGCTTCTTTTGAAGCTTGTGTTTTTACACTACCAGTTTCTGGTTTTGAAAATGAAGCTTTTAAACTATGTGTTGAAGGTGAAAGAAAACTATCACTTCTCATTAAATAATCACTTCCTACTAAATAATCTTCTTGTGTCTTTCCATAACCTTTTCTAAACTGCATTACTTTATTTATTTGTTTTACACTTAATTGAAAAACTAAAATAGCAGTTAAATCCCCATCTTCTAATACAGGTGCTCCAATAAACATAGCTGGTTCGCCCTTGCTTGGAGAATAAGGTCTCATATCAGCAAAACTAACTTTCTGAGTTTTCATAGTTTTAGCCCAAACTTCACCTAAACCACTATTTTTTAATTCCCCAGTTTTTAGATTTTCACCATAATCAGATTTTTTATTTGCAGCATATACAACCTGCCCTGTTTCCATATTGATTAAATATATATTTTCATAAGCATTCTCTTTCATATATGTTCCAAAGAATACTTCATGTGGGGCTGTTATGTCTTTTACTAACTGCTCATCAACTGGGAATTTTCCCTCGGCATTAATATTCATTTGCCCTTCGATACTATCCATATCATAAGCTAATTCATTTACATCTTTTGTTTTTACTAAGGTATTTATACTAGCAATTTTTTGTGCAAAGAAATTTTTGATTTGTTCAGATTTCATATCTCTTGATGAAGTTAATGAATCATAGCTTTTTTCCATTAATGCATCTTTTGATTTATTTACAGATATAAATCCAACAGCAAGTGCTAATAAAAACAAACTTACAAGTATCGTAGCTAATACTTTAATTTTTATATTGATATTTTTTAACATAAAACTATCTCTCCTATTTTCTATAATTTACATTATATAGATGAGATTTAGATGAGATTTTTGTGTTATTTAGGAAAAATAATATTTTTGTGAGTATAAAATTAGACATAAAAAAAGGGACAAGTTCAAATGAACTCATCCCTTTTTTGAAGTGAAAAAATGAAAGTTTATTAGATAAACTCTACACCTTTTTCACCTTCTGCAATTTCACCAATAACGTAACCATCAGTATTAGCTAATACTGCGTCTACATTTGCTGGATTAACTACAAGTACCATACCAACACCCATATTGAATGTTCTGTACATTTCTTCTAATTCTACATGTTGTGCCATGAATTCGAAGATTGGTAATACTTGAATAGAATCTCTTTTTACAACTGCTTTTAAATTATCAGGTAAAACTCTTGGTAAGTTCTCAGTAATTCCACCACCAGTGATATGTGCTAAAGCATTGATGTTTTCTTTATTAGCTTTGAATTCTTTTACATAAATTCTAGTTGGTTCTAATAATACATCTTTTAATGGTTTACCTTGGAAGTCATCTTCTAAAGTCATACCTAATTTTTCTAATAATAATTTTCTAACTAATGAGAAACCATTAGAGTGAACACCTGAAGAAGGTAATGCAATTAATGTGTCCCCTGCAGCAATTCGCTCGATTCTATTTAATTCTTCTTTTTCAGCAATTCCAACACAGAAACCAGCTAAATCGAAGTCACCTTCTTTATACATACCTGGCATCTCAGCAGTTTCACCACCAACTAGGGCACACTCAGATCTAATACAACCCTCAGCAATACCTTTAACAACATCAGTAGCTTCTTCAACTTCTAATTTTGCAGTTGCATAATAATCTAAGAAGAATAATGGCTCTCCAAAGTTACATAATAAGTCATTTGTACACATTGCAACTAAGTCAATTCCAACTGTATCAAATTGTTTAGCATCGATAGCTAATTTTAATTTTGTACCAACTCCATCAGTTCCTGATAAAATTACTGGTTTTTTGTAACCTTCTGGTAATTCAAATGCACCTGCAAATGAACCAATACCACCTAATACACCTGGAATCATTGTTGATTTAACATGTGGTTTGATGTTTTCTACAAACTGATTACCTGCATCAATATCTACACCAGCATCTTTGTAACTAACTGTTGCCATTATTCACCTTTTTTCTTATGAGTTTTAGAATATCTTATATTAATTTAGAAATTTTTGGGTATTATATCCAAATGTTTATAAATATTAAGGATTATATATTATGAAAAACAATAATGCATTCAACGAAATGATGGTTCACTTACCATTATGTACACATAAAGAAGCTTCTAATGTATTAATTATTGGAAATACTGATGAAGATTTAAAAGCACAGGCGCAGAAACATAATAAAGATTCAAACATTGAGTTTGGAGATGCATCACTATTAACATCTAAAAATGAAAAAAATATTGACGTTATAATTTTAACGGATGTTGAACTTGATGAATTATTATTAGCAAATATTGATAGAGTATTAAAAGATGACGGTTTAATTTCATTCCCATCTGTTTCTTTCTCTAGAGATGAAGAAAAATTAAAAGCTGATTTAAAACTAGCTGGTGAGAAATTCTGGATTGCAATGCCATTCAAATTTGGTCATTCAACTTCAATTTTAGCATCAAAAAAATACCACCCAACAGCAGACTTAGTATTACAAAGATCTGATTTCTTAGACGGTCTTAACTACTACACATCTGAAATCCATAATGCATCATTTGTTTACCCAGCAAGTGAGTACAAAGCATTAACTGGTATCGCTAAAAGATAAAAAAATCTCTCATTAAATTTAAATAAATCATTATTATTGTAGAATCGATCTATGAATAGTGATTTATTTAAAAATGCAATAGCCTTAACAGGCGGAATTTCTACAGGTAAAAGTACAGTTTGTAACCTATTTAAACTTCACGGCTTTCTTACAATTGATGCGGATGAAATCGCACATAAACTATTAGATGAAAACTCTCATCAAATAGCTATTATGTTTGGAGAAGAGTATGTTGAAAATGGAAAGGTACTAAGAAAAAAACTGGGACCAATTATATTCTCAAATGAAGAAAACAAGCTAAAATTAGAAGCCTTACTTCATCCTTTAATTAAAGATGAAATTATAGAAGAATCAAAACTGTATGAAGCAGAAAACAAACCATACTTTATTGATATACCTTTGTTTTTTGAAAAAATGCACTACCCTATTTCTAAATCTTTAGTAATCTATACACCAAAAGATATACAAGTACAAAGATTAATGTCTAGGGATAAAATAGATGAAGCAGAAGCTTTATTAAAAATATCTAACCAAATGGATATTGAAGAAAAAAAGAGTTTAGCAACTTTAGTAATTGATAATTCTAAAAATTTAAAGAATTTACAAAGAGAAGTTGAAAGAATTTTAGAGGAAATAACATGACATATACAAAATATTCTGCAAGTGGAAACGACTTTGTAATTTTTCATACTTTCAAAGAAGAAGACTTTTCAAATGATGCAGTAAAACTTTGTAATAGAACAGAAGGAATTGGTGCTGACGGTTTTGTAGCCTTAGTTCCAAGTTCTGAAGCTGATTTTAAATGGCTTTTTTATAACTCAGATGGTAGCCATGCAGCAATGTGTGGAAATGCAACTAGAGCAGTAGCACACTATGCTTATAATAATGGTTTAGCATCTAATTCAATGAAATTTTTAACAGAAGCTGGATTAATTGAGTCTGTGGTAGATGGTAATATTGTTGAAACACAAATGACTGAACCTGTACTAATCAAAGAGACTTTTGAACAAGAAGGATTAACTTGGTATTTAATTGATACTGG
>DKNG01000171.1:4340-4501 GCA_002470185.1 Arcobacter sp. UBA7394
AATGTAAACTTCGCAAAAGTTGAAGAGAATGGAATCAAAGTTAGAACTTATGAAAGAGGAGTTGAAGGTGAAACTTTAGCTTGTGGTACTGGAATGGTAGCATGTTTCTTAAGAGCTAATGAATTAGGTTTAGTAGAAAATAGCTCATTACTTTATCCAAA
>DKNG01000171.1:4630-10616 GCA_002470185.1 Arcobacter sp. UBA7394
AAACTATTATTTATATCTACATTAGTATTTTTAGCAAGCTCTATTTCGAGTTTTGCTAAAGGTCTTCCGCAAGAGTATTATAAAATACAAAATACAAAAAAATCAAAAGCATATTTTTTCGACTATATATATAAACTAAATGAACAAGAAAATATTAAAATATTAGCAGATAGAGAGTTTGTAAAATCAATTTTATCTGGAAATATTTTGCATATTAATTTTGAAGCACCTTCGTTTAATAGACTTCTTGAAATTAGAAAAAAATATAGAGTTAAAAATTTGTATTCACTTGAAAGTTATCTAAGAAAAGTTGATATTGTTCCACCTGCTATGGCAATTGCACAAGCTGCTGTTGAGAGTGGTTGGGGAAGAAGTCGATTTATCAAAGAAGCTAACAATGTTTTTGGACACTGGACTTATAACCCAAGTATTGGAATGATGCCTGAGAATAGAGATGAGGGAGCAACTCACTTTATTAGAATCTTCAAAACAATACAAGACTCAATTAGTGCTTATATGTTAAATCTAAATAGAAATAGAGCATATAAAGAGTTTCAAAATAAAAGATTTGAATTAAGAGCACAAGGACTTAAACCTGATGGTTTAGAACTTTCACAAACTATGCTTAATTACTCTGGAATTGGGCATGATTACCTTGGTATTTTAAAAAATGTAATTGAGAAAAATAAACTTCTTGAATTTGATAAAAAGTTTTACAATAAATTAAACACAAAATAAAGGATACAAAAAATGAAATTTCCAGCACCTCTAAAATCTGATTCTATCAAGATTATGCTATTAGGAAGCGGCGAATTAGGGAAAGAAGTTGTTATTGAAGCACAAAGATTAGGAATTGAAACTATTGCTGTTGATTCTTATAATAATGCTCCTGCAATGTTAGTTGCAAATAAATCTTATGTCATCAATATGAAAAATAAAGATGAAGTTTTAGATGTAATTAGAAGAGAAAAACCTACATATATTTTACCTGAAGTTGAAGCTTTAAGTATTGAAGCATTATTTGAAGCACAACATGAAGGTTTTCATGTAATCCCTAATGCTGATGCTGTTAATAAAACTATGAACAGAAAAAATATTAGAGAATTTGCAGCAGTTCAATTAGGTATTCCAACAAGTGGATATGAATTTGTAACTACTTTAGATGGTCTTGAAAAAGCAGCCCAAAATATTGGTTTCCCTTGTGTAATCAAACCTGTAATGAGCTCATCTGGTCATGGTCAAAGTATTGCTAGATCACCAGAAGATATTCCAGCATCATGGGAATTAGCAAAAGAAGCTAGAGGTGATGCTAGTGAATTAATCGTAGAAGAGTTTATTACTTTTGATTACGAAATTACTTTATTAACTGTTAGAAATGAAAAAGAGACTGTATTTTGTGAACCAATAGGTCATATCCAACAAGATGGAGATTATATCTTCTCTTGGCAACCAATGAATATGAGTGAGATTGCAAAAGCTAAATCAGAAGAGATTGCTAAAAAAATCACTGATGGTTTAGGTGGAAGAGGATTATTTGGTGTTGAATTATTCGTTAAGGGTGATGATGTTTATTTCTCAGAAGTAAGTCCAAGACCACATGATACTGGAATGGTTACTATGATTACTCAATCTCAGAGTGAATTTGCATTACATGTAAGAGCTGTTCTTGGGTTACCTTTAGAGTATATTGATTATGGTGCAGGTGCTAGTGCTGCATACAAAGCGAAAGGTGATACATTTAATCCAAGTATTGATATTTTTGATTCTTCATTTACTAAAGATTCAATTATTAGAGTATTTGGTAAACCTCAATCACATGAAGGAAGAAGAATGGCTGTTGCATTAACTTATGACAAAGATTCATCTGATAAAGCTTTACAAAAAGCAAAAGAAATTATTGGAAACTTCCACGATAACTAAAAGCTTTGCTTTTAGTTGTCACTTAAAGATACTAGTTTCTTATTATTTAATTATAAACTTGTAATACTTTTATGATTAAGTACAGTTTAGTTAGAGTAAACTTAATATAGAAACTATACGAGAAAAGAAATGAACTCCCAGACATTAAAAAAATTAACAATACTGCATATTGATCAAGATGAAAAAAACAAATATGTAAGTTTATTAGAAAAACACGCTAAACATGTATACAAAGCTACTTACACAAATGACATACTAAATATATACAATCAACATAAGCCTGATATAATTGTACTAGATATTCAATATACTACTTTTAATATAATCAAAAAAATAAAAGATGAAAATCCTTATCAGCTTATTGTAATTAATACAGATAGTCATGATAAAACTTTAATGTTAGAAGCTTTTGAAAACGATGTAGATGGTTACCATCTTAAAAGTGAAGATGAACATAACCTACTATCAAAACTTCAATACTTAGCAAAAAAACAGACTCTAAGAAATAATAATTTACAAAAAAGAGAAACTTTAGAAAATATTTTAGACAATCAATCAGGATTGATATTTTTAACAAATTTTGAAAATATATCTTATGCTTCTAATTCATTTTTAGAGTTTTTTGATTTTTCAAATAAAGATGATATTTATTCTAGATATGAAAACATTCTAGATATTTTCATGCCTCATAAAGATTATTTACATGGAAGAACAAAAAAAGAATTTATTGAACAATTTAATAAAGCTCGAGCAGTAGATAAAGTAGTTTTATTATTAGGAAAAGATTTTAACCCTAAAGCTTTTCATATTAATCTAGATGAAGTACAACATGAAAATGAATTATTTTATATTATTAGCTTATCAAACATTTCACTAATGCAAGAAAAATCCCATGAGGTATCACATAAAGCCTATGTGGATAATCTAACAGGAATAAGTAATAGAAATAAATTTGAAGAAGTTTTTGATTATGAATATAAAGCATTTAATAGATATAAAACACCATTTTGTCTAGCAGTACTTGATATTGACCACTTCAAAAAATTCAATGATACTTATGGGCACCTAATTGGAGATGAAGTTCTAAGTCTTATGGCAAATCAAGTAAATGACAACACAAGAATGACAGATACTTTTGCTAGATGGGGTGGAGAAGAATTTATTCTACTTATGTCGAATACTAAAATAGAAGAAGCTGAAGTAATTTGTGAAAAACTAAGAGTAATTGTCGAAAATATTTGTCATGTTGTTGCAGGAAAAATCACTTGTAGTTTTGGAGTGACTCAAATAAAAGATAATGACTCACTAAAAAGTGTGATGAATAGATCTGATGAAGCACTTTATGAAGCAAAAGCGGCAGGAAGAAATAAAGTTATAGTTAAGAACTAAGACAAATTAGATTATTTAATCGAGAATTTAATTATTAACTATTAATTCTTGATATATAGCAAGAAATAACATCACCTATTATGTTAAATTTATGCCTCTATTTCCTAACAAGGCATTAAATGAATAATTTAAAAATTAAACATAAACTTCAACTGCTGTTGCTCTTACCTATTCTTGGCATTATTATACTTTCTGTTAAAATAAGTTTAGATCGTTATCATGAATACAAACAATATAATATGTTAAACCACTCTGTAATTTTATCCAATAAAATAACAACCCTAGTTCATGAATTACAAAAAGAAAGAGGTATGACAGCAGGATTTCTTGGTAGTAAAGGTGAAAAGTTTAAAGTAGAACTTCCTAAACAAAGACTTTTAAGTAATAAGAAAAAAGAACAACTACATTCATTTATGAATGAAATGAATATTAAGGACTATGATAAAAAATATCAAGACCTAATAAAAAGTGCATTTGATAAACTATCAAAACTTCAAAATATTAGAAATAATATTTCTTCAATGAGTATTACAGGAAAAAAAGCTATATCTTATTATACAAATATGAATAGTGATTTTTTAGAAATTGTAAGAAAATCATCATCTTTTTCTACAAATACACATATGGCTCAACAATTAAATTCATATACAAATTTTTTATTAGCAAAAGAGAGAGCAGGAATTGAAAGAGCAATTGGAGCTGTAACATTTTCTTCAAATAAATTCTTAGAAGGAATGAGACTGAAGTTTAATAAACTTGTTGCAGAACAAGATGCTTTTTTATATTCATTTGAAAAACTTACAAATGAAGACACTTTGTCCTTTTATAAAAAAACGGTACAAGGCAATGCTATAAATGAAGTAAATAGAATGAGAAAGATTGCATTAAACACTACTAGTATTGGTGGTTTTGGTGTTGATTCATCTTTTTGGTTTGAACAGATCACTTCAAAAATAAATAAACTTAAAGAAGTAGAGAATTTTATCAGCTCAAATATTCAAGTTGATGATATAAAATTAAAGAATACTATTACACTAGCACAAAGCTACTCAGATTTATTACATGAAACTCAAAAAGAAAGAGGTGCTACTGCTGGATTTTTGGGTAGTAAAGGGGTTAAGTTCAAATCAAAAATTCATGAACAAAGAGAACTTACAAATGAAAAGTATTCAAACTTTAAAAGAGTTATAAACAGTATTAATATAAATGAATATCCAGAGTTTATTCAAGAAAATGTAAAAAAATCAATGAAAAATATAGAAGCAGTATTTTCATCAAGAAAAGAAATTGATAATTTAAATATCACTGCAAAAGAGGCTATTAAATCTTTTACTAATATGAATTCACAATTCTTAGATACTATTTCATTAATATCAAAACTTCCAAAAGACTCAAATATCACATCAAGTTTGATTTCATTTTATAACTTCTTAATGAGTAAAGAAAGAGCTGGAATAGAAAGAGCTGTTATGGCAAATATTTTTGCCTCTGACAAGTTCTCTGATAACTCAAGAAGTAAGTTTACTTCACTAGTAACAGAACAAAATACTTTTATTAAATCATTTTTAGCATCAGCAAACAAAGAGACAAAAGAGTTTTATAAAAAAACTATGCAAGGTTTAGATATTGAAAATGTAAATAAAATGAGAGCAATTGCCTTAAATGCAAAAACAATAGGTGGATTTGGTGTTGACTCAACATACTGGTTCAACACAATCACTCAAAAAATAAATTTACTTAAAAAAGTTGATGATAAATTAGCTCAAGATTTAATTATTAAGTCACATGAATTATCTCAAAATGCTAGAAATGAAATGATAATTTATATTTTATTATCACTACTTATTTTAGTTATCTCTTCACTTTTGGGTATCTCTATTTCTAAGAATATTTCTGAAAGTGTAAAAAAACTAGCTCACGGGATTGATAACTTCTTTAGATTTTTAAATAAAGAGATAAAAGATACTAACTTAATAGATTTAGAACAAAAAGATGAAATAGGAACTATGGCAAAAAATGTTAACAATAATATTGCTAAAACCAAAGAGATTATTATTGATGATATTAAATTCATGGAAGAAGTTAAGCATATCGTTGAGCAGATTAAACAAGGATATTTATATCAAAGACTTGAATATAACCTAAGAAATGAAAATCTTGAAGAGCTAAAATCAGAGATTAATGCAATGCTAGAAGTAATGAATAGAACTATTGGTGGAAGTGTAAATAAAATTACTGATGTTTTAAATTCATATGCAAATCTAGACTTTACAAATAATATCAAAAATGCACAAGGTCAAGTAGAGAGTCATATATTAAATGTTGGGTGTATGATTACAAATATGTTAATAGAAAATAAAAAGAATGGTTTAACAATTGATGAGTCAGCTCAAGTACTTTTAGAAAATGTAGATATATTAAATATCTCTTCAAATGAAGCAGCAGCCTCATTAGAAGAGACCGCAGCGGCTCTAGAGGAGATGACAGAGAGTATTAGTAACAATACACAAAACGTTGTAAAAATGTCTTCACACGCAAAAAAAGTAACAAAATCAGTAAATGAAGGTCAAACATTAGCAAATGAAACTACAACTGCTATGGATGAAATAAATGAGCAAGTAAGCGCTATTAGTGAAGCTATCTCTGTTATTGATCAAATTGCATTCCAAACAAATAT
>DKNG01000171.1:10713-25267 GCA_002470185.1 Arcobacter sp. UBA7394
GCTGGAAAAGGTTTTGCTGTTGTAGCAGGAGAAGTTAGAAACCTAGCTAATAGATCAGCTGAAGCTGCAAATGAGATTAAAGCATTAGTTGAAAATGCCTCAATGAAAGCAAATGATGGTAAAAAAATCGCTAGCAAAATGACTGCGGGATATACAAGTCTAAACGAAAGTATTATCCAAACTATTAATCTCATTGATAATGTAACTCAAACATCACAAGAGCAACTATCAGGGATAGAACAGATTAATGATGCTGTTTCATTATTAGATCAACAAACACAAAAGAATGCTTCAGTAGCAAGACAAACAAAAGATATTGCAATTAGCACTAAAGATATTGCAAAAGAAATTGTTAAAAATGTTGATGAAAAAGAGTTTATTGGGAAATAAATTTTTGATATAAAGGAATAAAAGGAAGGAATAGAGTATTTTTGTTTTGGGAGCAAGGTTTAATAAGACTATCTTTATATAGATAATATTATTTTAAAACTTGCACCAATATGCTTTGTACCATTATATTCATAAGCTTCATTTTCAGCAAAAATATGTCCTTTCATATGATTCCTTATTATTTCAGCACTCATATATAAGCCAATTCCTGTTCCTTGAGATTTATGTTTGGTAGTAAAATAAGGATCAAAGATTTTCTCTATTAAATCTATAGGAATTCCCCCTCCATTATCTTTTATAATTATATTTATTTGATCATTATAAACTTCACATGAAATAAATATATATTTTTCAGAAGACGAACTATTCTCTAACGAGTCTTTTGCATTACTAATAATATTAAGTAATACCTGTACAAATTCATTTTTTATACCCCATATTTCAAAATCATCATAATCTTTGATTATTTTGATATCTCTATTATCTAATTTTGAACTTACTAATTTTAATGTGTAGTCAATTGAATCTTTAACACTAAAAGATTCATAATTTTGTTCACTATTTAAGTATCGTCTAAAATCATCAATAGTATTAGATAAATATTGTGAGGATTCATTAATTTTATTAAGACTAGTAATTTCATCTTCATCACTTAAAATACCTAATTCTTTTTGCATTTTTATTCCAGTTGCAGCAGTAGAAATTACAGATAAAGGTTGTCTCCATTGATGAGCTATGTTCTCTAACATCTCACCCATTGAAGCCATTTTTGATTGTTGATGTATTAGTTTTTCTTTCTCTTTTAATAATTCATCTTTTCTTTTTTGTTCTGATATATCACTAAATATTCCAATAAAATGTAATACTTCAGAGTTATCATCATATATTGCATTTATTGTTAGCCATTCAGTAAAATACTCTTTATTTTTTTTAAGACTTGTAATTTCACCTTCCCAATATCCATTTTTATCTATTGAATCCCACATATTTTCATAAAAACTTAATTCATGTAAACCAGATCTTAAAATATTAATATTCTTATTTGATATATCTTTTTTTGAAAAACCCGTAATTCTTTCAAATGCATTATTTACTTCAATGATATTACATTTCTTATCTGTAATTATAATCCCATCACGTGTATTATTAAATACCGTATAAGATTGAATTAGCTTCTCTTCTTTCTCTTTTCTCTCTGTAATATCTAAACCAATAACAATATAGTTATAATCATCTTCAGTTTTGATTGTTGAGAGATTAAATTCAATAACAGAATCTTTCTCTAAAAAACTCTTTGCTTTTATTTCACTAACAATTTTTTTTGAAGAAGAGCTGTTTAAAAACTTTTCTTTTAAAAATTTACTTTCTTTACTATACCAACACTCTAAATCCCAAAGTTTTAATCCTTTTATCTCTTCTATCTCTTTATTTAAGAATTTTAGTGCAAGATTATTTATATCTATAATTGAACCAGAAGAATCCATAATAACAGACATGAAATGTGAATCTTGAAAAAGTAATCTAAATTTTTCTTGATCTGAAACTTGAAGTTTTGTTAACCTTATTTCTTCTAAATTCTTTTTATTAAATAGATAAAAGAAATATAAAGCCAATAATATACTTAATACAATAACTCCTGTAGTTAGGATGAAGAAATTATATTGTTTTTCATCCCACGATAATAGATTCTCTTTATAGTCAAGTTTTACACTTAAATTAAGAGGGTAATTATCAGTTAAAATATATGTAACTATATATTTATTATTCCCTATATTCTCTACACCTGTTATCTCATTCTTCTCAATTGTTCTACTTAAAAGTTCTGTTTCTACAATATTTTTACCCACTAAATTATTTCCATCTGTGGATAAAAGTAAAATTCCATCTAATCGTACTAACTCAAAAGTTACTTTTTTTGAATCAATATTAGACAAAAATCTATTCATCAAATAATCAGTATTAATATTAATTACAATATTTAATTCTCCATCAGCTGTATTTACAGTTTTAGAGATTGGGATAAAATAAGAGTCATTAGATTTAAGTTCTTTTTTTAGTTTATAAGTATCTACAGCAGAAGAAAAATCTCTACCTAGCCAAGGAGTAGAGATTTTTAATATATCTTTATTAAATAAAGATTCTGGAAATAAGTTTAGTTCTTTTAATACTATTCCTATATTTTCATTATTTGAACTATAAATAATCTTATTTTTTATAAGTATATTCATAGACCTAATTTGAGGATAATACCTTTGAATATCTTTTAGTTTTTCATTTACATTTGTATCATGCATATCTAAGTTTTTAACTATATTATCTATAGTCTGCTCTATATGCACAAAATCTTGGTTTACCTCTTTTGACATTGTTCTTGCATTTAACTTTGATATAGTCAAATAGTTATTTATCGTCTCATCTTTTAGTACACTAAATGCAATAAATATACTGGATATAATAAATATAGAAGCAATAACCCCACCAATTAATAGCTTATAATTATTATTCATTTTTTTTGACTTTATTTGTACTTAGCTATTGCTTCTAAGTTATTCTTTTTTGCAAGTTTTAATAATCTACCATCTGATTTTATATCAGAAATAAATTTTTCTACTCTATCATAAAATTTGTCATCGCCATATGCCATTGTCCAAGCATAAGGAGTAAGATGATAAGTTTTATTTGGAATAATTAATTTTGCCCAATCAGTTTTATCAATCATCTTTTTTCCATAAGGATAATCTGTCATAAAAACATCAGCTCGCCCAGATTGAACTTCTTCTTCTCTTTGCTTAAAACCTTTTATTACTACGAGTTTTGCATTTTTTAACTTCTTTTTCATAATAGGTTCATGATAAGTGCCTTTTGCAACAGCAACTATAATACCTCTTTTATCTATATCATCCCATGAATTAATTTTTTTATTAGTTTTAGTAACAATTGCATATATATCACTTTCTAAATGAGGTGTAGTAAATCTCATTTTAGCTCTTCTGCTTTCAGTATTTCCAATTGCAAACATTGCGATATCACATTTATTTGTATTTACATCATTAATTAAAGTAGGGAATGAACTCTGTACAAACTTTAGTTTTACACCTAAATCTTTTGCTAATTCAGCAGACAAATCACTGTCAATTCCTACAATCTTTTGAATTCTTGGATCAATGTATGATATTCCATAATACTGAGGCCATGTACAAACTTTTAGTTCATTTTTTTCTTTAATTGAATCTAATCTACTACTTTGAGCATTTGCTATTGTGCACAATGTTACAAGTATAATTATATTTATTAATTTTTTATTCATAAAACTTCCTTTTTATAAGTAATAATAAAAAAATTGCTTACATGTTTTAATTATTATTGCTCTTTATTATATCTATGATATCTGAGGTAATAAAGGTATTTCATTAACATAATAATGAAAATATTTTACTTGTTCATTGATTGCAATCATTATACTTTGTATTAACAATAATATTCTAGTATAAAATTATTAATATTACTTAATTATTTTTAATTATATATATTTTAGATTAAAATTAGCATATTTTGAAGAGCATAGTTCTTCGTATGTAGATAAAAAAAGCCAGACACAAAAACTCTAAAAGTTTTTATATCTGGCTTTATGGTACGCCTGGAGGGATTCGAACCCCCAACCGCCGGGGCCGAAACCCAGTGCTCTATCCAGTTGAGCCACAGACGCGCTTATTTGAAGACTGGAATAGTATCATAGATAAACTTAATATTATTATAGTTTATCTATTTTTTTGTTTATTCTCATACATTAGTTCATCAGCTTTTTCTAAAATATCATCTACTATATCAGATGTTTTAAAATCAACTAAACCATAAGAGAATGAAAATTGTAAGTCATTTACTTTTGTAGATTTTAATTTTTGTTTTGCAAGTTTTATTTGAGCTTCATTCATTTTTTCTTCTACATTTAGCCTTTTAACAGCAGAAGCAGAGAATAACACCATAAATTCATCACCGGCATATCTCATAACATTAACACCTTCATAAGCTAACTCTTTTTGTAAAAACTTAACTAAATATTTTAGTACTAAGTCTCCTAATAAGTGCCCATGAGTATCATTAATGATTTTAAATTTATTTAAATCAATAAATGCCATTTTTCCATCATTTTGGAATTTTCCATCATCTAAATAATAATCAGCAAACCATTTTCTATTATATGCTCCAGTTAAAGCATCTGAGAATAACTCTTTTTGCAAGAATTTGATCTGTTTTTGCATTTCGCTTAATTCATTTGTAATAGAAGCTAAAGAGGCTTCATCTTTATTTACAATTGCTGTTTGTGCTTTTTTTGTTGAATCATGAATAGAATCAAGACTATTACTTGTAGTTTTTACAATTTTGTCCATTCTTTCACAATCTTGATGTAAATCTTTTAAAACTACTTCTTCATTAGTAATATCTACTTCCATATCTCTTGCTATATTTGCAAAGTGTGTAGAGTATTCACCTGGTAAAATGATGTCATTATTTTTCAAATTTTTAATAGTTAAATAAGTTACTTCTTTTAATTTATTACCCATATTTATTTATTCCTTACAAGAATTTGGAAAATTATACAGAAAAAATACATAAAGTTTAATATTATTTATAACAAATAACGTAACTTCTTATCTTATTTTTAAAATAAATTGTCTAAAACTATTAAAATGAAGAAAATTATTCCTAAATATCCATTTACTGTAAAAAATGCTCTATCAATCTTAGTAAAATCCTTATTTACTAAGTAGTGTTCATAAGTCAACATAATTGCACTTATTAATACTGCTATGTATGCAAAAGTAGAACTATCTGAGCTTATTACAAATAAAAGCCAAAAGATTACAGTTAATACATGAAATACTTTTGATATAAGCATTGTTTTTTGAGGGCCGAATTTTGAAGGAATTGAATGAAGATTTAGTTTCTTATCCACTTCAATATCTTGCAATGAATATAATAAATCAAATCCAGCAACCCAAAACATTACCCCAATACTTAATAATACAGACCATAAAGGAATAGATTCACTAACAGCAACAACACCAGCAATAGGAGCAAGTGCAAGTGAAATACCCAAAATAACATGGGCTAAATAAGAGAATCTCTTAAAATAAGAGTAAGAACCAATTATTAGTAAAATCGGTACCGATAAATAAAAAGCTAAATCATTTACAAAATAAGCAACAACAATAAACCCTAAAGCATTCGCAATAGTAAACAGTAACATTTGAGAAGCAGAGATTCTTCCATCTACATTTGGCCTATTTACAGTTCTTGGATTTAGAGCATCAATATCTCTATCCATATATCTGTTGAATCCCATTGCAAAGTTTCTTGCACTTAAAGCAGCAAGAATACCAAGAAACATTAGTTTAAAACCAAACCAACCTTGAGCAGCTACAACCATCGCAATAAATATAAATGGCAGTGAAAAGATTGAGTGTTTGAACATTACTAGTTCATTGAAATCGTTAATTTTTTTTAGCAGTTTTTCCATGAATGAGATTTTATCTAAATAATTAAAAAGATAAGTTGAAAACCTTTTGAGTAAATCTTCATTTTTTTAAAAGCCTTTAACTTTAAAAAAGATAAAATTGCTTTTAAAGTTATTTATTTAACAACTATTATATAATAAGCAGGACAAATGAAAACAATTAAACTTTTAGTATTAACATTAGGTATTACTTTATTTTTTAGTGCATGTAGTACAAAAACAGAATCTGATGTACTAGACTCAAGCAAAGAAGATGTCTCTGAATTACTAAACAAGCTAATAGCAAAAGAAAAAGAGATAAATAGACTTACATTAGAGCTAGAAAAATGTAAGAGTGAAAAATAAAGATATTTTCACAAAAACTTAGCTAAAATTGCAATATGAAAGAAATTGCAATTATTGGCTCAACTGCCTCAGGAAAAACCGGATTATCATTAGATATCGCCCAGCAAACAAACTCAATTGTACTATCACTTGATTCACTATCAGTATATAAAGAGATAGATATAGCCTCAGCAAAACCAACTGCCCAAGAGAGAGGAGATATTATTCATTTTGGAATAAATGAAGTTTACCCAAATGAAGAATTTGACGTAATACAATTTATTGATTGTTATAAAAAAGCAAAAGAGTATGCTTTACAAAACAATAATAATCTAATAATCGTAGGTGGTACAGGATTTTATCTAAAGGCCTTAATTGAAGGATTATCAACGGGTGTAGATTCAAAAGTAAAACTTGATATTCCAGTAGATGAAGCATATGATTTACTTTATAGTCTTGATAAAGATTATATGGAAAGAATCAAAAAAACTGATAGATACAGAGTTGAAAAAGCCTATGCAATTTATAAAGACAGCCAATTAACTCCTAGTGAGTATTTCAAACAGAACCCAAAAACACCAATAGCTCCTGATCTTAAAATATTTGAAATTTTATGGGATAGGGATGAATTAAGAAAAAGAATCTCTTTAAGAACAAAACAAATGATGAAAGATGGAATCATCGATGAAGTTATTTATTTAGAGAGAAAATATACAAGAAAGCCAAATGCAATGTCATCTATTGGAATTATAGAAACTTTAGAGTTTTTAGATGGAAAAATAAATAAAGAACAATTAGAAGAAAAAATTGCATTAAATACAGCAAAACTTGCAAAAAGACAAAATACTTTTAATAAAGGTCAATTTAATAACTTGCAAGAGTCTAATATAATACAAAACTTAAATTCAGATATACTTAAGTATTTTTCGCTATAATCCCGCCTTACAAAGAGTTTAATAAAGGACAACATAGACTTGATCTTTTATTTTACATTAATTTATATAAGGACTATGGCGTGAAAAAAGATATACACCCAGATTATAAAGTATGTTCAGTATCTTGTGCTTGTGGTAACTCGTTTGAAACTAAATCAAATGTTGAAACTATGAGAATTGATATTTGTAATGCTTGTCACCCATTCTTTACTGGAGAGCAAAAAATTGTTGATGCTGCTGGTAGAGTTGAGAAATTCAAAGCTAAATACGCAGCTGCTAAGTAATTATTTACAATGCTGTGCTTAGTTCCCACTCCAATAGGTAACCTTGAAGACATGTCTTTAAGGTCTTTAAACACTTTATTGGAGGCGGAACTAATTTTTTGTGAAGATACAAGAGTCACAAAAAAACTTCTAAATCTACTAGGTGAAAGAAACGACCTAGACTTTTCAAACAAAGAATATAAATCATTTCATTCTCACAATGAAAATCAAGTTTTAAAAACTTTAACAATCGATACTTTTACTAAAAATGTTGTTTACGTAAGTGATGCTGGTATGCCATGTGTTTCAGACCCAGGTGCTACACTAGTTGATTACTGTATTAAAAACAATATTGAATATGATGTATTACCAGGAGCAAATGCGGTTTTAACAGCATATGCAATGAGTGGTTTTATTAATACTACATTTTCATTTCATGGATTCTTAGCCCATAAAGGTGCAGAGAGAAGTTCAAAATTAGATGCAATTTTACATGATGATAAACTTGCGATTTTATATGAATCTCCACATAGACTTCTAAAATTATTAGAAGAGTTAGCTTTGAAAGATGAAAATAGAACAGTATTTTTAGCAAAAGAAATAACAAAACTTCACCAAAAAACTTATAAGAATACTTCAAAAAATTTATTTAAAGAGTTTAAAGATATTAATATTAAAGGGGAATGGGTTGTAGTAATTGAACCAGTTGAAGCATGTGGTTCAAGCCTAGAATTAAAGGACATCCAAGACCTTGATTTAGCTCCAAAAGTAAAAGCAAAATTAATATCTAAAATGACGGGAAGAAAAACAAAAGAGATTTACCAAGAATTAATGGAAGAAAGAGACTAAACTCTTTTTTCTTATTCCTTCTATACTTTCTACAAATTCATACTATTTAACTCCAAATCTTTATACTATTTAATTAATCCTCAAATTTATCTTTTTTAAATTACTAGTAATATCTAGGGCAAAATAATGGAAAATAATATAGTAAAAGAGGTTTATCAAGATATTTTAGATAAAATCTAGCCATGATAATATATGGAAAACAAATCGTACTTTACGTACTAGAAAAACACCCAGAACTAATAGAAGAAGTTTTTCTTTCAAAAGAAATTGATAAAAAACTTTTTACTAAATTTGCAAGACTTGACAAAAAAATTCACAAAGTGGATAATCAAAAAGCTCAAGCTTTAGCAAAAGGCGGAAATCATCAAGGTTTCTTTTTAAAATTAGAACAATTTGACTATGCTCCAATTAAAGAGTTCAAAAACATGAACTTCATCTTAGTTTTAGATGGATTAACTGATGTTGGAAATATTGGTGCAATCGCAAGAACAGCTTATTCTATGGGAATAGAAGGTGTTATTGCTTCAAATATTAAAACTATTAATAACTCTGGAATTGTAAGAACAAGTTCAGGAGCATTATTAGACTTACCATTTACAGTTCACCCAAGATCAGTAGATTTAGCGAGCGAATTAATCGACTCTGGATTTACATTAATTGGTGCAACAATGGATGGTATTGATCTTAAAAAATACGGAAAAATTGAAAAGACTGATAAAGTAGCTTTATTCTTAGGAAGTGAGGGAGAAGGTATCTCTCCAAAAGTTGCTAAAAAATTAGACTTAAAAGTATCTATTGGAATGGAACATGAATTTGATTCATTAAATGTTTCAGTAGCAGCAGGGATTTTAATCTATAATCTAAAAAGATAAAGAATAAAAAATGATAAAAAAATTAATTTTAATAATTGCATGTACTGTAGTTTTAAACGCTAATTTAAATGTTAAAATCGGTAATATCTTAGGGGAAGAAGCATATAACACGCACCAAAACCTAATAAATTATCTATTCTCTAACAATAGTTCATATTACCTAAGTGATGGTAATATCAACTACCCATTAGTAACAAAAAAACTACAAGACAATGGATTATTAAAATTAAAATACCCTACTACACAATATATTGATATTGATTTTAGATTTATTGGTCAACAAAAAAAATCTTTAGCAATCATAAAAGATATATTAAAATCTTTAGGACATTATTACTACTTTACAAGAGAAGCCAAATTTATTAATGAAAGTTTCACTTGGAGTATTAAACTAAAAACAGAAGCCGCCATCAACCCTCTCAAATTATCTCAAGCGCTTGCATTAAGAAATAGCAAGATAGAGAATATAATAAGAGAGGGTAGCTTAAAGTGGCACTATACCATTAATACAATTAATAGTGACATTTATAGAGCAAAAGATTTAGTTACAAATAACCAGCTAATTTTGAAGAAATCTACCAAAGCATTTTTGATTAAAATTGATACAGCAAATGCAATCAATATCATATCAAGAAATGGAAATAGATGGCATCCAAATGTTGTGTTTTATGACAACGAACTAAATATAATTGAAATAGTTAAAGAAGATAGTTTACAAAAAAGTCTTAGACTTGATGTACCAATTGATACAAAATATATAAAAATAGATGATTTATACTCTCTTGCTAATTTAAAGCGAGGGATTAGTATTACTAAGGAGTAGTAAAAGTGTTCCCAGAAATAGAATTTGAAAGAATGAAAAGACTTCCAAACTACGTGTTTGCAGAAGTTAACAATATTAAAATGGAAGCTAGAAGAAATGGCGAAGATATTATCGACTTTTCTATGGGTAATCCAGACGGACCAGCACCACAACATATTATTGATAAATTAAAAGAGACTGCTGATAAGCCAAAAAATCACGGTTATTCAGCATCTGCTGGTATTTACAAATTAAGATTAGCAATTTGTAATTGGTATAAAAGAAAATATGGTGTTGATTATTTAGATCCAGATAAGCATGCTTGTGCAACAATGGGTTCTAAAGAAGGTTATGTTCACTTAGTTCAAGCAATTGTTAACGTAGGTGATGTAGCAGTAGTTCCAGATCCAACATATCCAATTCACTCTTATGCATTTATGCTAAGTGGTGCAGCAATTCACAAATTTGAATTAACTTTTGATAATGAATACAAAGTTGATGAAGATCTATTCTTTGAAAGACTTCAAAAAACTGTTGATGAATCAATTCCAAAAGTTAAATATGTGGTAGTTAATTTCCCACATAACCCAACTTGTGCAACTGTTAGACCAGAGTTCTACCAAAGATTAGTAGATATGGCTAAAAGAGAGAGATTTTATATTATCTCTGATATTGCTTATGCGGATATTACATTCGATGGATATACAACTCCATCAATTTTCCAAGCAGAAGGTGCACTTGATGTTGCAGTTGAATCATTTACTTTATCTAAGTCATACAATATGGCAGGATGGAGAGTTGGGTTCATTGTTGGAAATGAAAAACTAGTTGGAGCATTAAAAAGAATTAAATCTTGGCTTGATTATGGTATGTTTACACCAATTCAAGTTGCAGCTACTGTTGCTTTAGATGGACCACAAGATTGTGTTGAAGAACACATTGAAAAATATCACTACAGAAGAGATGTAATGATTGAAGCTTTTGCTGATGCGGGTTGGAAAATGGATACACCAAATGCCTCAATGTTTATTTGGGCAAAAATACCAAAGTGTGCTAGACACCTTGGAAGTATGGAATTCTCAAAACAATTATTAACAGAAGCAAAAGTAGCAGTAAGTCCAGGAATTGGATTTGGTAAATACGGTGATGAGTATGTTAGAATCGCATTAATTGAAAATGAAAAAAGAATTAGACAAGCGGCTAAAAACATAAAAAAATATTTAAAAAGTTTAGAAAAATAGGATATTAGATGTTAAAAGTAGGAATTATTGGAGTTGGTACTGTTGGAGCAAGTGTTGCAAACATTTTAAAAGATAATAAAGATATTATTACTGCACGAGCTGGTATTGAAATAACACCTACTATTGGAGTAGTATCTAATTTAAATAAAGATAGAGGTGTATCTATCAAATTAACTGACAATATTGATGAAGTTTTAAATGATGATTCAATTGACATTGTTGTTGAGTTAATGGGTGGAATTGAAAAGCCTTATGAAGTTGTAAAAAAAGCACTTGAAAAAGGTAAAGCAGTTGTTACAGCGAATAAAGCATTACTTGCATATCACAGATATGAGTTACAAGATTTAGCTGGAGATACACCTTTTGAATACGAAGCAGCAGTAGCTGGTGGTATTCCAATTATTAATGCCTTAAGAGATGGATTAACTGCAAATAATATCCAATCTATTAGAGGTATTATGAATGGTACTTGTAATTACATGTTAACAAAAATGATTAACGAAGGTGTTGATTACGATACTATTTTACAAGAATCTCAAGAACTAGGTTATGCAGAAGCTGATCCAACATTTGATGTTGGTGGATTTGATGCTGCTCATAAACTATTAATTTTAGGTTCTATTGCTTATGGAATTGATGCAAAACCTGAAGATATCTTAATTGAAGGTATTGAAAATATTGCACCAGAAGATATTGATTTTGCAAATGAGTTTAATTACTCAATCAAACTTCTTACAATTGCTAAAAAAGTAGAAAATGAAATCGAATTAAGAGTACATCCAGTATTTATTCCAAATAGTGAAATGATTGCTAAAGTTGATGGAGTAATGAATGGAGTATCTGTAATTGGTGATAAAGTTGGTGAAACAATGTATTATGGACCAGGTGCAGGTGGAGATGCGACAGCATCAGCAGTTATTGCTAATATAGTTGATATTGCTAGACGTGGAAAAGGTTCACCTATGTTAGGTTTTGAATCTGCACATGGAGAAAACCTAAAATTAATGTCTAAAGATAATATTCAAACAAAATATTACTTCAGACTAAGAGTTGAAGATAAACCAGGTGTTTTAGCAAAAGTTGCTAACATTTTAAGTGATAAGAACATTTCTATCGAGAAAATGATTCAAAAACCACTAAATGACACTTGTGCTCATCTTTTATTATCTACACATACTTGTTTAGAAAAAGATATTAACGAAGCATTAAATGCTATCGAAGAAACAGGAGCAGTTACAGCAAAACCTGTAATGATTAGAATAGAGGATTAATATCCTTTATTCACTTCTTAAACTATACCTACTTCTTACATAATACTCTTTCTACATTTTTACTATTTAAAATTTTAATATATCGGATATACTTTGAGAAGAAATACACAAAAACTAACAACTGAAAATATTCCAAGTCTAATTAAACAATTAGCAATTCCTGCAAGTACAGGGATGTTTTTTAATACAATGTATAATGTAGTTGATACATTTTACGCGGGCCTTATTTCAACACAAGCAATTGCTGCCTTATCTTTATCTTTTATGATCTTCTTTTTAATTGTTGGATTTGGATATGGACTTTCATCAGCTATTACAGCCCTTCTTGGGAATGCTTTTGGGAAAAAGAGATATAAACTTGCATCAATTTATGCCCATAAAGGAATTATATTTATTCCCCTAGTTGGAATATTCTTAAGTGCTATTGGATATTTTCTAGCACCTTCACTATTCACATTATTAGGTGCAGAAGGTGAATATCTTGATACTGCAATTACATATATAAACCCTATACTATTTGGTGCTGTGTTTTTTATGTTTAACTTTTCACTTAATTCTGTACTACTTGCACAAGGTGATACTAAAACATATAGAAATACGTTGATATTTGGATTTTTTGCAAACCTAGTTTTAAACCCAATTTTCATATATGGATTTTTATTTATTCCAGCAATGGGAATAAAAGGAATAGCAATAGCTACAGTACTAATCCAAGTACTAAATATGTTTTACATGTTATATAAAGTCTTGCAAACAAAACTTATTCATTTTGAAAAACCTGAATATTTTGTACCAAACTTTAGAGTATATAAAGAGTTCCTATCTCAGGGGCTTCCAGCTAGTTTAAATATGTTAACTATGGCCTTTGGTTCATTAATACTTACGTACTATGTTTCGCACTATGGTATGCATGCTGTTGCTGGATATGGTATTGGATTTAGAGTTGAACAAATAATGTTACTTCCTGCCCTTGGTCTTTCAACAGCTGTATTAACTTTAGTATCTAATAACTATGGGGCTAAAAAATATGATAGGGTAATTGAGGTATTAAAAACAGCTATTAAGTATGGATTTGTAATATCAACTGTCGGTATTATTACTCTAACAATTTTTGGTAAATTTATAATTTCTCAATTTGATTCAAATGAAATTGTTGTTCAATATGGTTTAGATTATTTACTAGTTGAAGTTTGGATTTTCTATGCATATATAATACTATTCATTTGTGTATCGACACTTCAAGGCATTAAGAAACCAAAGATGATTCTATTTATAGGTTTATATAGACAAATTTTTGCAAAACTAATAATTGCATTTCTAATAGTAAAATATTTTGAATTAGATTATATATATTTATGGTTTGGTATTTTATTTATGATTTATTCTGCAGCAATATTTGCATATTTCTATACAAATAAGCTATTAAAAGAAAATTGTAATCTAACTATTTAGATATTAGTAGAGCGTCTTGAGAAATCAACTCTTTTAAGGCCTCTTCTAAAGCATCTTTTGCATCTTGTAATTCAAGATCATTTTCTTTACATAAGGTCTTTAAAGTTTTTTCTAAACTCTCTTTCTTATTTAATCTTTGAATAAGAACATAAATAAACTGATTTATCTCTCTAAATAAAACTTCATTTTGTTCAAAATTGAAATAAATTATTAGATAGTTTTCTCTTTTTGTTTCAAAATCTTTATTTATAATATCATATTTAAATTTTTTGATTCTAGCACTTTGCGCTAATTTATACGATTTATTCCAAGAAAATTTAGACTTTTTTTCTTCTTTATACTCTTTCATTTCTACTTCAACTTCAATCCAGTCAAAATATAAAAGTTCATATAAAAACTTTTTATCATGAAATATCTTATTTTTCTTTACAAACTTTATATAATCTTTAGCAATTTGCCAAACAAAAGGAGTTGAAGGAGGATTTTTTATGAACTCATAGACAGATTTTTCTAAGTCATGCTCTGAAATATACTTCATAAATTCAGGAAAAGTATTTTTTATAATCTCTTCAAAACGATAAAAAACAAGCTTTTGATAAACCCCATAAGCATTTGAGCTTGGATTATCTTTTTGATTTGT
>DKNG01000171.1:25386-26932 GCA_002470185.1 Arcobacter sp. UBA7394
TATTCACTAACTAACTCTTCTAATGGAGGTATATTATTGTCTCTTTCAATCATTACAGGAGCATCAATTTGTTTTAAAGTATATTCTAAAAGCTTCCACACACCTTTATCAATAGGCATTCCATGTGAATCAATTTTCATATTAGCTTCTTCATCAAAATAATGACCAGCCATATGCATATAAGCTACTTTGCTTTTATCTATTTCATCAATAAATTTTCTAGCTTTAAAAGAGTGATTTACTGAATTTACAAACACATTATTCACATCTAAAAGCATTTTTGCACCTGATTTTTCCATAACTTCATTAATAAAGTCAACTTCTCTCATTTCTGAGTAAGGAACTAAATAATATGTTGCATTTTCTAATATCAGATTTCTCTGAATAATATCCTCAACCTCTTTAACTCTATCGGCTATTACATTTACCATTTTTTTAGTCATAGGAACAGGTAATAGTTCATAAGATTGTTTATTATCTAAAGAAGAGAACGAAAGGTGTTCAGAATAGTATTCTATTTTGTATCTATCAAGGAAAGTTTTAACCTGTTTGACAAACTTTCTATTAAGTTTGTCAACAGAGCCGATAGATAAAGATAAACCATGTGCAACTGTAGGTTTAGAAAATACAGCTTCTTCAAAAGCTTTTTCATATAACTTTGGCATATGCATCCAGTTTTCAGGAGTCACTTCCCACCAGTCAGGTTGAAATTCATTTTCTTTTAGGTCAAGAAGAAAATCACTTCTTAAACCTAAGCCACAGCCTTTTAAATTTATCATATTATCTATCTTCTTTTATCATCTAATTATTTACTACCACATTTACCAGCGCCACAAGAACCGCTTTTCATTTCTTTTTTAGCATCTTTTTTCATGTCGCCACCACATTTACCAGCTCCACAAGAACCTTTTTTCATTTCTTTCTTCATTTCGCCTTTTTTCATGTCGCCACCACATTTACCAGCTCCACAAGATCCACTTTTCATTTCTTTTTTCTTCATGTCGCCACCACATTTACCAGCACCACAAGAACCTTTTTTATCCATCTTTTCAGATTTTTTCATATCTCCACCACATTTACCAGCTCCACAAGATCCGTTTCCTGCAAATGCAGCTGTTGTTGTTAGTGCCGCTCCTAACATAATTCCTGCTAATTTCATTTTAGTGCTCATTTTGTATCCTTATTATTTTTGTTTAAATTATTAACGCTGCATTTTATTTAGTTTAGCGCAAAGTTGGTTTAGCAAATAGTGCCAACAAAATCGGTATTTACAAGACTCATTGTAAACATCCAGTATGTAATTTGGATGATAAAATTTCTATCTAATAAAACTTCACTTATTAAATTCAATCTAATTTATAAACTGAATAATAAATTCACTTTTAACATTCGCTTTTGCTAAATGTTCTAGGAGAATTTTATAGAATTTTTGTGTAGTTAATGTTTAGATTATTCATTTTAACCAAATAATTTTAAAATTTTAAACATTAGGTAATAATATTTATATAATTTATTCCTTTATATTTAATAAATATTAAACTTAAAA
>DKNG01000171.1:27013-29559 GCA_002470185.1 Arcobacter sp. UBA7394
CTCTTTTTCTTACTCTAGTGACTTAAATCACAATCTGCCATTTTCCCGCCTTTTTTAATAGCTAAAATATAAAAAATTGATGGAATCACAATCAATGTTAAAAAGGCTGATGACACCATTCCACCGATCATTGGAGCAGCAATTCTTTGCATTACTTCACTCCCTACCCCATTTATATACATAATAGGAATAAGCCCCCCAAGAATTGCAAATAAAGTCATTAATTTTGGTCGAAGTCTTAGAACTGCACCTTTATATATCGCATGAAAAATATGTTCTTTTTCTATTTTCGTACATTTTTCTTTTAACTCTAACATTGCTTCATGTAAGTAAACTATCATAACAATAGATGTTTCAGCAGCAACTCCAAGCAGAGCTAGAAAACCTACAATTACAGCTATTGAGATATTAAAGTTTAGGAAATCTAAATAGAATATTCCACCAGTTAATGCAAATGGTAATGTAAAGAAAATTATCATTGTATATGTAATATTTCTTAGTGCAAAATATATAAGTATAAATATAATTACAAAAGTTAATGGAATAATATACAACAATCGCTCCATTGCTGATTCTAAATACTCACTCTGTCCTGCCCACTCATAATAAAAACCACTAGGTAGTTTGATATCTTTTAATAAAGCTTTAGCTTCATCTTTATATTGTTTTGCAGAAACTCCATTTTTTGGCGTGATATATATAAAGTTTACATTTAAAGCTTTTTCAGACTTAATAACAGAAGGACCTTCTTCATATTTGAGTTGTGCAAACATCTCTAAAGGCTGAAAACCTAATTTTGTTTTAACTTGTAAATTACGTAAACTTGTAATATCTTCTCTTTGGCTTGTCTCAAACCGTAAAGTCATAGGATAACGCTCTAAACCATCTAAAAACGTAGATACTTTAGCTCCAGCAACTCCAAGTGATACAGTAGATAAGATATCATTCTTTGAAATCCCATATCTTGATATCATCTCTTCATCTATATCAATATTTAAATAATACCCAGAGTTAATTTTATCTGTAGATACAGAAAGTGTTTTATCAAATTTTTTAAGTTCTTGCTCTATTAAACCCGCTGTCTCTTCAAGTTTCTCATGATTATTTCCATATAATTTTATTCCAAGAGGAGTTCGTATACCAGTTAGAAGCATATCAATTCTTCCTCTAATTGGATAAGTCCAAGAGTTAATAAGCCCTGCAATTTGCAGTTTTTTATCCATCTCTTCCATTAACTTCTTGTATGTCATACCCTCACGCCATTGATCTTCAGGCTTGAAAGTAACAATTGTTTCAATCATTGCAAGTGGAGCTGGATCTGTTGCTGTATCTGCTCGCCCTGCTTTTCCAAATACTGTTTCTACCTCTGGAAAAGATTTTAGAATCTTATCTGTTTTATATGTTAACTCTTTTGCTAAATCAACACCTAATCCATAAGGAGTCACAGGCATATACATAAATACAGTTTCATTCATCATGGGCATAAATTCCCAATTTTGTTTTTTATACACAGGATATGCTGCTATTATAGTTCCTATAAAAGCTAAAACAACAAAATATCTCAATTTTAATGAGAGTTTTAAAAGCGGAGAATAAAGTAAAATAAAAAACTTATTTAACCAGTTTTTATTTTCATTTAGAATCTTTCCTCTTATTAAAAATACCATTAAAATGGGAACAACTGTAATTGATAAAATTGCTCCAGAAATCATGGCAAAAGATTTAGTAAAAGCTAAAGGAGTGAATAATCTACCTTCTTGTCCAGTTAAAGCAAAAATTGGTAAAAAAGAAACTACAACTAAAATCAATGCAAAGAAGATTGGTCGCCCTACTTGTTTTGCAGATTTAATGATTATTGATACTCTTTCTTCATTGGATATATTCTCTTTTCCTTGAAGATATTTATGGGCATTTTCAACCATTACAATAGTGGCATCAACCATTGCTCCAATAGCAATAGCAATTCCACCAAGGCTCATGATGTTTGAGCCCATTCCAAAGGCTTTCATTAATAAAAAAGTAATAAGAACTGTAATTGGTAAAGTAATAATTATAATTAAAGCAGATCTTGCATGGAACAAAAACAGACCAGTAATAATCATTACAATAATAGACTCTTCAATTAAAGTATTTTTTAATGTATCAATTGCTTTATCAATTAATGAAGATCTATCATAAGTCTCTACTACTTCAACTCCATCAACACTTAGAGTTTTGATTTTCTCTTTTACAGCTTTTATAACAGCATATGGATTCTCGCCATATCTAACAACTACAATACCCCCAACAGTATCACCCTGCCCATTTAAATCAGCCATACCACGTCTATTTGAAGAAGTAATATTAACATCTGCAATGTCTTTAATTTTTAAAGGAATTGAGTTCATAGTTTTAACAGTTATATTTTCAATATCAACTACACTTTGTAAATAACCCTTAGCTTGAATCATATGTTCAAAACCATTCTCTAGAATGATTCTTCCACCTTTTTCATCATTATTTTTTGATAAGGCATTTTTTACATCTTTAATACTCAAATCATATTG
>DKNG01000171.1:29588-29792 GCA_002470185.1 Arcobacter sp. UBA7394
ACTAATTTATCTTGATTTAAAGTGATTTCATAGTTTTTTATAAATCCACCAATTGATGCTATTTCACTTACTCCATCAACTCCAAGTAAAGCATATTTGTAATAATAATCTTGTAGTGTTCTTAACTCATCTAAAGACTTTGTATCAGACTTTAGAGCATACTCATAAGCCCATCCAACTCCAGTTGCATCTGGACCAATTGCC
>DKNG01000200.1:0-4783 GCA_002470185.1 Arcobacter sp. UBA7394
AATTATAAAAGTTATATTGATTAATTTTTTATTTTGTAAGAGTATAAAAAAAGGGAAGTAATTAATACTTCCCTTTTTTATTATGCGTTTTTAGCTGCTTCAGCTTCAGCTGCATACTTAAGACCTAAGTCAAAAGCTTTATTATTAATATCATGTACTTTTGCTGGTACTTTAGAAAGCATTGTTTCTCTAAGTACTTCATTAGCTACTGTTTCACCAGTAAAGTAGTTAGCCATTGCTAATGCTAATACTGATTGAGTAATAACATTTCCTACTTCTTCTTTTGCAATAGTAATAATTGGAATTTCAATAATGTTCCATCTTTTCTTATCTTCTTCAGTTGGAGTAACTAAGTTAGGCTCAACAACAATAGTTGCACCTTCTCTTACACCATTCTTGAATTGATTATAAGAAACTTGAGCAACAGATAACATGAAATCAATCTCACCATCATTTGCATAAGGATATAAGATCTCTTCATCTTGTAAAGTAATATCAACAACAGTTGCTCCACCTCTTACTTGAGATGTATATGTTGCAGTTTTTAAACCGTAACCACCATTGTTAATTTTTGCTGCTGCAAAAATTGAACCTGCAAGAAGAACACCTTGTCCACCAACACCTGTAAATCTCATTAACGTTCTAGCCATGATGTCTCCTTATAATTGAACCATAGTATTTGTTCTGTTAGCTTCTTTAACTTTTTCGTAAGCTAAACAATACTCTTGAGCATCTTTATCATGTTTTAAAATACCAGTAGGGAATAATCCAGTTTTCTCTTCAGCTTCAAGTTTATCAAACTTAGCTTTACCAATAGAAATAGATTTAATCCATTCTAAGTTAGCCATAGCTGTAGCCATTTTGTTTTTTCTACCTAAGTTAACGTGACAGTTAGAGAATACTTCTACAAATGAGAATCCAACGTGATCGAATGCTTTTACAAGTACTCTTTCAAGTTTTTTAGGATCAAGCATAGTTTCTCTTGCAACAAATGATGCTCCTGCAGCTTCTACTAATTTACAAGCGTCAAATGTTGGATCAATATTACCTTTACTCATTGTAACTGTCCACATACCTTGAGGAGTAGTTGGAGAAGTTTGTGAGTTAGTTAATCCGTAGATGAAGTTATTGATAATAATATAAGTTAAATCAATATTTCTTCTTGATGCGTGAATTGTGTGGTTACCACCAATTGCAAGACCATCACCATCTCCACCAACAACGATTACTTTTTTCTCAGGGTTTGCTAACTTAATACCAGTAGCATAAGCTAATGTTCTACCATGAGTAGTGTGAACTGTATTACAGTTGATGTAAGAAGAGAATCTTCCTGAACAACCAATACCAGAAACAACACAAACATCATCCATGTTCCAACCAGTTTTTTCAATAGCTCTAATTACAGATTTTAAAATAACTCCGTCACCACATCCCCAACACCATAGTGTTGGCATTTTATCAGTTCTTAAATATTCATCATAATTAAATGCCATGATTACATTCCTTTCACTTTTTCAATAATCTCTAATGGAGATAATGGTCTACCGTTTACTTTGAATAAAGTATCGAAGTCACTTCTTCCAGAAACTCTTTGTACTTCATCAGCAAATTGACCCATGTTTAACTCAGTAACAAGTACTTTGTCAAATTTTTTCATTAATTCGTTAATTCTGTTTGCAGGACTTGGCCAAATAGTTTTAGGTCTGAACATACCAACTTTGATACCTTCTGCTCTCATTCTATTAATAGCTTCAGTTACACCTAATGAAACAGAACCATAAGCAATAATCATAATGTCAGCATCTTCTAACATATATTCTTCATTTAATTCTAATTCATCCATATGTGCATCAACTTTATTGAATAATCTTTTCATTAAAGCATCACAAGTATCAGCATCTTCAGTTGGGTGACCTGTTGGTCCATGGTGTAAACCAGTGAAGTGGTATCTATACCCTTCGAACATTGGATTTAATACAGCAGGTTGATCATCTTCACAATCATAAGGTTTATAATCTTTTTTATCACCTTCAAATTTCTTTCTAGAAATTTTTTCAGCTTGAACAGTCTCTAAATCAGGAATAGTTGCTTTTCCACTCATGTGACCAATAGTTTCGTCTAATAATACGAATACTGGTTGCATAAATCTATCAGCTAAGTTAAATGCTCTAGCTACTTCAGTATAACATTCATTTAAGTTACCTGGAACTAAAGTAATTGATTTAACATCACCATGTGTCGGGTTCTTTGCTTGTAATAAGTCACCTTGAGCAACTCTTGTAGGTAAACCAGTTGATGGACCACCTCTCATTACATTGATAACAACTAATGGGATTTCTGAAATATATCCAACACCTAAGTTTTCAGCTTTTAAAGATATACCAGGACCTGAAGTCGCTGTTAATGCTCTTTTTCCAGACATAGCAGCACCAAGTGCTGTACAGATTCCTGAAATTTCATCTTCCATTTGGATACATGCGTGTCCTCTTGCTGGTAACGCCGTTGATAATACGTGCATTACTTCACTTGAAGGAGTAATAGGGTATCCACCAAAAAACTCAACATCAGAGTCTAGCGCAGCTTTTGCTGCTAATTCATTACCTGTTGATATTAATTCTCTTGCCATTAATTCTCCTTAAGCCTCTAATTCTCTATAATTATTTTTAATAACAGCTTCTTTTCTATCTTTTGCTTCATCTGTTAATTTAGCAAATTTAAATTCTTTTCTGTCTGCAACATAAATTGCGAAATCAGGACATGCCAATTCACAATCAGTACAGCCAATACATGAATCAGGATGTACAACTTTAATCATTGAACCTAAAGTTGAAGTAACCTCTTGTCTCATCGCAAGTACGCCAGCTGGACAAACTGAAACACACTTATCACATGCTTTACATCTATCTTCATTCACCCAAACTGGAGTGTTTGCAGGAGCTTCCATATTAGACATAATTTCCCCTTAAATTTTTTGTTATATCAATAGTTGATTTAATTTCAATTATTATGGAAGAATAATAACCTATAAAACATCTAATAAATAAATAAAACTTTGTTTTTAAATGCTTATTTACTCTCTTGTTACATTTTGCTACATCAAAATAAAATAGTGTAATAAAAGTGGCTTCAAACTGTGATATTGCTTAATAAAATAACGTAATTTATTTTATAAGTAATTGTATTTTGACTTAATTAATTATCTATTAATTGTGTGTTAGTTTCATTTAGTTTCAAAAAGGAAACTTTATTCTTAACTATCCTATATGTTTATCTTAGATATAATCTCTAAAATTAATAAAGGAATATTTTGGTTTTATATCAACCAATGGATGGTTATTGTTATAATAGTGATACTCACTTTCTATATAACTTTGTTGTAGAGAATTTAATTAAGTTTAAAAATATAAAAGGTGAGCTCCTTGATATTGGAAGTGGAAGTGGAATACTTGGTTTATTGGTTGCTAGAGAATATGATAAGTTAAATCTAAACCAATGTGAATTGCAAAATGTATTTCAATTTTTTTCTACTAAGAATGCACAAACAAATAAAATAAATTCTAATCTTTACAAAGGGTCATACTTAAATATGGACTTTGGGAAGAAATTTGATATTTGTGTATCTAATCCTCCTTTTTATCATTCAAATGTAATTAAAAGTGAAAATAAAAACATAAAAGTCGCAAGATACAATGATTCTATGCCATTAGAGGACTTTATATCTAAAACAGCATCAATACTAAAGGAAAATGGTAAGTTCTTTTTTTGTTACGATGTGAAACAAATCAATGAAATATTACTTTTTCTTAGTAAATATAAATTGAATGTTGAGTCAATTCAGTTCGTTCATCCTAAAGCTTCTAAAGATGCTACATTGATATTAGTATATGCAAGAAAGAACTCTAAGTCATTAACAAAAATCATGAAACCATTATTTGTATTTGAAAGTAGTGAATTTACAAATGAGGTACAAGAGATATACAAAAAATCTTCAACTCATAGTATAAAGGTAGATCTTGAACAATTTAATTAAACAAGAAGGGTACCCTTATAGCTTTGATCCAAGTGGTTGTGAATCCTGTGGAGGTAAGTGTTGTATAGGTGAGAGTGGTTATATTTGGATTAATCCTAAAGAGATTGAATTCTTAGCTAAACATTTAAATATTACATTAGATGAAGTAAGAATTAAATATTTAGAAAAAAAAGGCTATAAATATAGTATAAAAGAGATACAATTAGACGTAAATAACTATGCCTGTACTTTTTTTGATCTAGAAAAAAAACAATGTTCTATTTATGAAGCTAGACCAATACAGTGCAGAACTTTTCCTTTTTGGGAATATTTTAAAGAAAATGTAAATGAGGTATATGAAGAGTGCCCGGCTATAAAAAATATTTAATTGCTGCTGGTTTATTACTTTCCTTGACGGGTTGTAGTAATGAAGTTGTTAATTTAAATGCACAAACATCAACTATACAAGCGAAATACTTTCAAGTAAAAACAAAAAAATTTTTACCTGAGAATCAATACATTATGTTTGCACTTGAATATGAATATCAAAGATATTTTCAAAATGCAAGAGAATTGTATTTGAAATTATTTGAAGAAACAAACAATTATGAGTATTTATTAAAATATCTTACTTTATCATTTCAATTAAGTGACTTTAAAAAAGTGATTTCACTTACAGACGAATACTATATTGAAAATATAAAACAAGAAGAAGAATTATTAAGATTGTATTCTTTGTCTTTATTTAAATTAAAAGAGTTTGATAAGTCTATT
>DKNG01000200.1:4849-9946 GCA_002470185.1 Arcobacter sp. UBA7394
TTATTAGGGACATTTTATTTACAAGCTAAAGATTTTTCAAAAGCATTAGATTATTTTAAAAGAGCTTTTGCTATAAATAATTCTGCTAATACATTATTAACTCTCACAAATATTCAATATTACTATACAGGTAATAAAGAAAATTCAAAAGAGTCATTGGAAAACTATATTTCACAAAATGGTTATATATATAATTTATGCATTCAATTATTATCTTTTTATGAACAAGAAAAAGATAGAAATAAAATACTTGATTTATTAAACAAAATGTATGAAAACTATAAATATAAAAATAATAAAGAAATATTAGAGCGAACAAGAGGATTATTAGTAAGATATATTTCTCAAAAGAATTTAAATGAAGCTATTGTTTTTTTAGAAACAGAAAATATCAAAGATAATTTATTATTAGCTTTATATAGAACAGTAAATGATACTAAAAAAGCTTATGAATTATTAAACTATTTATATATAAAAACTAATAATTTAGATTACCTTGCACAAATTGCAATTTTAGAATTTGAATTAGCAAGTGATAAAAAAGTAGTAATTCCAGAAGTTATTGCAAAGTTTGATAAAGCTTTAGAGGGTGGAGTTAAAAAAGCAATGTATCAGAATTATTTAGCTTATTTATTAATTGATTATAATATTGATATTAAACGAGGCCTTGATTTGGTTGCAAAGGCTTTAAAACAAGAACCAAAAAACTTAGCTTATTTAGATACTCTTGCTTGGGGAGAATATAAGTCAAAAAATTGTAAAAAAGCTTATGATTTAATGAAAGATATTGTACATGAAGCAGGATTAGAAGATAACGAAATAAAACAACATTGGGATAAAATTAAGGAGTGTACTAAGTGATTTTAGATGAAATTAATGAACGAACGAGAGCGGATTTAGAAAAAAGAAAAAAAGATTTACCATTGGATTTATTAGGAAGAAGTTTGTCTTCTAATCCATTTACGCCAAGAGATGTAAAACCATATTTAACTGCAACAAAAGAAGAACCTATTAGAATAATTTCTGAGGTTAAGAAAGCAAGTCCTTCAAAAGGTATTATAAAAGAGGACTTTGATCCTATTGCAATTGCACAGGCATATAGTAATAGTGGAGCAAATGCTATTTCTGTTTTAACAGAACCTCACTATTTCCAAGGTAACTTAGAATATTTAACTGCTATTAGAAGATATGTACCAACACCATTATTAAGAAAAGACTTTATTGTTGATAAATATCAAATTGTTGAAGCTTTAGTATATGGAGCGGATTTTATTTTATTAATTGCAAAATCTTTAGGAACTAAAGAATTAAAAGAGTTATATGACTATGCATTACATGTTGGATTAGAAGTATTAGTAGAAATTCATGATAAAGAAGATTTAACTAAAGCAATGAAATGTGGAGCTAATATTATTGGTATTAACCATAGAAACCTTGATACATTTGAAATGGATATGGAATTATGTGATAAATTAATTCCAATGATTCCAAATGGGAAAATCATTGTTGCTGAATCTGGGGTTTCTAATACTGAAACTATCAAAAGATTAAGTGGAATTGGTGCAGATGCTTTCTTAATTGGAGAGCATTTTATGAGAGTACCAAGTATTGAAGACGAACTTACAAAATTTAAAAACTCTATGAACTAACAAAAGATAACTTTTATCAAGCTTTTTGATAAAAGTTATCAATAGATAAAAATAATATTTAAAATATTTAATAATAATTAAAAAATACAATTTAATAACAATAATCAATAAAATTTACTAAATAATAATAGTATTTGTGATAAAATCATATCGTAAACAAAATAAACTAGAATAGTGAATGAATAAAATAACGGAACATCAGAAAATCTCATCATATTTTTTCGTTTTATCTTTAGGTCTAATAATCTCATTTGTCTTAATTGATATGACATTTTTCTCTGACCAATTAGAAAAAACGGCAATGAATAATGCACTATCAAAAATTCAGGAGAAAGAAAAAAAGCTTTCTACTTATTTTAACACTCCCAAAGATATTTTAGAGTCTACTCGTAAATCAAATTATTTTAATAAATATCTAAATAATCCAAAATTATATAAAAGTGAACTTGATGATATATTTCTTACTATATCAAGTATAAATAAAAATATTATGCAGTTTAGATTTATTGATAAAAATGGTATTGAAAAAATAAGAATTGATAGAAAAAGTAAAAACTTAATGCCTATTATTATAAATAAAAATGGTTTACAAAATAAATCAAATAGGTACTATTTTTCTGATTCAAAAGAAAAAGAGATTGAAAAAGTATGGTATTCCAATATTGATTTGAATATGGAAAATGGAAAAGTTATAAAACCTTTTATTCCGACACTACGAGCTATGTTACCAGTATCATTTAATAATGAATTTTCAGGAGTCTTAATCATTAATTACTTTATGGAAGATGCTTTAAATGATCTAATAAATACCTCTTTATATGATATTATTTTATTGAATGAGAAAGGTGATTATTTAGTTCATCATGATAATACTAAAAATTGGTCTTTTTACAATAATAAAAAAAATGCATTGGAAAATGAGTTTAATATCTACACTAAATATATATTAAAAGACAATTTGATTCAAAATAAAAAATTTATATCAAAAAACTTAGATTTTGAAACTCCTGAAAAACTAAAAATATTAGTACAGTTTAAAAATGAGTATTTGGTAAGAAATCAAAAAGAGAAATTAAATCAGTATATGATTGTTTCTTTTATTATTGTTTTATTATCTTTATTAATGAGCATACTTTTTTCAAAATATCTAAAAAAACTGTTTTTTATTTTAAAAGATACAAAAAAATTAAATGTTCTTTTGGGGCATAAGGTACATGAAAAAACAAAAGAGTTACAAGAGTTAAATGAAAATCTAGAACATAAAGTAAGAGAAGAGATACAAAAGAATAAAGAGAAAGAAGAACAACTATTTGCACAAGCTAAACTTGCTGCTATGGGGGATATGATTGGTAATATAGCTCATCAATGGAGGCAACCATTAAGTCTTATCTCAACTAAAGCATCTGGAATAAAATTAAGACATGAATTTGGTCAGTATGACTACGATGAGTTACCAATACATATGGATAAAATAGTAGAAAAAACACAATATTTATCTGAAACAATTGATACTTTTAGGAATTTTCTAACTGAAGGAAAAGAGTATAAGGATATTGTTTTACAAGATAGTATAAATATGGCACTTGATATTGTTTATTCATCATTACAAGACAATTTTATCAAATTAGAGAACAATATAAATAAACTAAGTCCCATTAATATTAATACAATTTCAGGAGAATTATCTGAAGTAATAATTAATGTGATTAATAATGCAAAAGATGTAATTATTGATAAAGAGGTAGATGAAGCATATATTAAAGTAAATCTAATTCACTTAAATAAAAAGATAGTAATTTCAATAGAAGATAATGGAGGTGGAATTCCTGATGATATCATGCCTCGTATCTTTGAACCATACTTTACAACTAAACATAAAACACAAGGCACAGGACTTGGTTTACATATGAGTTACAAGATAATTACTGAAAGTTTAATGGGAAGAATTTATGCTCAAAATACTGATGATGGAGCAAAATTTTTTATTGAATTACCATTAGATTAGAATTATAATTTATACTCTTCTAAATATTCTCTTATTTTTGGAATACAATCTTTTCTACATACCATACATGTTGGCATATCTGCTAACTCTTTTGGTAGTTCGGTGATTTTTAATTCATTTTCATAATTGAGCTTTTTTACAATACTTAGTGGAAGTAGACTTTTTCCCATTCCTGCCTTTACACAACCTAAGATTGTTTCATAATTACCAAATTCTAAGTTCTTATGTTCATTATTTGAAATTTGTTTTAGATAGTTTTGACCAAACTCATTATAAGCACAACCATTTTTAAATGATAAGAATACATTAGGGCAAGTCTCTTTTTTGGGCTCTACTAAAACAATAGTTTCTAATACTTTATTTAAAATTATAAGTTCATCACTTTTTGGTTCCCCACTAACAAATGCAATATCAACTTTGTATTCCAATAGCTCTTTAGTTATATCTCTTGTTGTATTTGTGATTAGTTCTAGATTCATATCTGGATAATCTTTATGCACTTGTAATAAGAAAGAAACAATCCTTGTAGCTGCATTTGATTCAGTTGAGCCTATGATTAGATGTTCTTGTTTGTTAATATTTTTCATATCATATGTAACTTCTTCAATTTTTTTTACTATTTCACATGCTCTAGGATATAGTTTTTCACCTTCATTACTTAATATCACACCCTTTGGTACTCTATGAAATAGTAAAAATCCAAGTGACTTCTCAAGCTGTTTTATTCTAGAAGTTACATTAGATTGTGCAAAATTCAGTTTATTTGCGGCTTTTGTAATACTTTTTTCTTTTGCAACTTCAACGAATACTTTTAGTAAATTAGAATCCATATCATATTTCCTTATATCATTAATCATGATTTAATATTTGACATAACATCATTTTTAGTGATATTATAACACAGATTTAAGGAAGGATGTAAATGAATATAAAAGTTTTATTAGATAAAAATGCGAATGCTGCAATTATCCTTGCTGGGATCATTTCATTAGTTGTGGGTGTTGGAGTTGCTAGATTCGTATTTACTTCACTATTACCGCCAATGTTAGATAATTATTTGAGTGTTAGTTTTGCAGGGGTATTGGCATCTGTAAACTATGTAGGATATTTAGCTGGTTCAATTTTTGCTGTGTTTATAAAAGATATAAATACAAAAGTGAAATTTTTTAGAGTTGGTATGGTTTTATGTATTATTACTACACTTGTATTAGGAATTAGTACTAATGATATAGTTTGGATGATATCAAGAGTACTAGCTGGATTTGGCGCTGCAATGGCTTTAGTAGTTGGTTCTGCAATTGTTATGAGTAAGTTAAATATTGAGAATAAAACAAAAGCAATGGGAATTCATTTCTCCGGGATTGGATTTTCTATTTTAATTAGTGATTTAATAGTAAGAACTGTTTTTTATTTTAATGGTACTTGGCAATTTTCATGGATTGT
>DKNG01000200.1:9991-10136 GCA_002470185.1 Arcobacter sp. UBA7394
TTAACTATTTTTGCTTTTATTGTTTCTTTGTATTCAATGTATATTTTATCTTTTGATAAGAAATTACAAAATAGTAGTGTAAAACACTCAATTGATAAAAAACTATTTTCACCTTTTGTAATATTATTAATTATTGCATATTTTT
>DKNG01000216.1:0-2563 GCA_002470185.1 Arcobacter sp. UBA7394
TATATCATTCAAGAAATGCTTTTGCTTATGGTGGAGTTGTAGAAGATCCTGCAACTGGCTCAGCAGCAATTGCATTAGCTGAGTATTTAAGAAATACCGGATTAAAAAAATCAGGAGAAATTGAAATATTACAAGGATTTGATATGAATCAGCCTTCTCAATTATTTGTTAGTTTTAGTGATGTTGATAATAGTTCAATCAAAGTGTCTGGAACAAGCAGGGTTATTGCAGGTCATAATTAATTATAGACTATAATAAATAAAAAAAAGTAAATTAATATGAATAGTGATTATGAAAAAAGAGCATTGATAGATACAGATACTATGCAATGGCAAGAAATGCAAATAAAAAATGTATTCAAAAAAATATTATCAATAAAAGATAAAGAAGAGACTTCATTTATTAAACTAAATGAGGGCTCACATCTAAATATAACTTCAAAAATAAATAGTGTTGAAATATTTGTATTAGAAGGTACATATATTAACGAGTATGGTGAATTTCCAAAAGGAACATATTTAAGACTCTCAGAAGAAGATGAGGCCTTAGTAAAATCAGACAAAGGTTGTATAGTTTTTAGAAAGACTAACTTTTTTACCGAAAAACAAAAACTAATTATAGATACTAACACTACTACATGGTTACAAGGTCAAGGTAATCTTGAAGTAAAACCATTATATGAACAAACAGCATTAGTAAAATGGCCCAAAGGTGAACGATTTATTCCCCATAAACATTGGGGTGGGGAAGAGATTGTTGTATTAACGGGTACTTTTATGGATGAATATGGAAAATATCCTAAAAACTCTTGGATAAGAAGTCCTCACTTGAGTGAACATTTCCCTTATGTAGAAGAAGAAACAATAATCTTTGTAAAAACAGGTCATATGTAAAATAGTGATTTTAAGCAGATGCTATAAGCACAAATTCGATAAAATACGCACTAAAAATAAGTTTTAAAATCAAAAGGTTTAATAATAATGAGTGAGAGTAAAGATTTTTTACGGTCAATAGTAGAAGAGGATTTAAAGTCAGGAAAATATAAAGAGGTTATTACTAGATTCCCTCCAGAACCAAACGGCTTCCCACATATTGGACACGCTAAATCTATTTGTATAAATTTTGGTATAGCATCGGACTATGAAGGTCACTGTAACCTAAGAATGGATGATACAAATCCAACTAAAGAAGATACGAAATACGTAGAGGCTCTAAAAGATGCTGTACAATGGCTAGGTTTTAACTGGGGTGAAAATGTATATTTTACTTCTGATTACTTCCCAAAAATTTATGATTACGCAGTACAGCTTATCAAAATGGGTAAAGCATATGTAGATAGTATTGATGAAGAGCAAATGAGAGAGTTCAGAGGAACTGTTACAGAAGCTGGAAAAAGAAGTGAATACGCAAACAGAACAATAGAAGAAAACCTAGAGCTTTTTGAAAAAATGAAAAATGGTGAATTCAAAGATGGTGAGCATGTATTAAGAGCTAAGATTGATATGGGTGCAGCTAATATGAAGTTAAGAGACCCATTATTATATAGAATTAGACATGCACATCACTTTAGAACTGGTGATGAATGGTGTATTTATCCTATGTATGATTTTGCTCATTGTTTATCTGATTATATTGAGGGTGTTTCACACTCGATTTGTACATTAGAGTTTGAGAATAATAGAGATATTTATAACTGGGTATTAGATACTTTAGGATTAGAATTACCTAGACCATATCAGCATGAGTTTGCAAGACTTGGAATTAACTACACAGTAATGAGTAAGAGAAAATTACTTGAGTTAGTAGAAGAGGGTGTTGTTAGTGGTTGGGATGACCCAAGAATGCCTACAATTGCAGGATATAAAAGAAGAGGATATACAAAAGAGTCTATTTTAAACTTCTGTGATCAAATAGGTATTGCAAAAGCAAACTCAATGGTAGATGTAGCGCAATTAGAGTTTTGTATTAGAGATGATTTAAATACTAAAGTTCCTAGAGTTCTTACTGTACTTGATCCTCTAAAAGTTACAATTGTAAACTATGAAGGTAGTGAAGTTATTGACGCTCCATATTATCCTCATGATGTTCCAAAAGAAGGAACTAGAGCAATTCCATTTTCAAATGAACTTTATATTGAAAAAGATGATTTCAATGAAAATCCTCCAAAAGGATACTTTAGACTTACTCCTGAACAACCTGTACGTCTTAGACATGGATTTATCATTTCTTGTAAAGAAGTTATCAAAGATGAAAATGGAAAAGTAGTAGAACTAAAAGTAGAGTACCATGCCAATTCAAAAAGTGGTTCTGATACTAGTGGTATCAAAGTAAAAAGTGCAATTCAATGGGTAAGTGCAAAAGAAGCTATTAATGCAGAAGTTAGAGTATATGATAGATTATATGCTAGTGAAGCTCCTGAAGGAATGGATGATTTAAATACTAATTCTCTTACAGTTATTAAAGATGCTTTAATTGAACCTGCTATTGTTACTGAGAAAATAGATGAGAGATTCCAGTTCGAGAGACAAGGTTACTTCTATGCTGATCCTATTGATTATACAGA
>DKNG01000216.1:2676-4129 GCA_002470185.1 Arcobacter sp. UBA7394
CAGAGTCAAAAAAACAAGCTAAAAATGAGCAAGTAGTTGGAACTGAAGTAGCTATGAGTGATGAGCAACAAGTTTTATTTGATAAGTATACATCTGAGTTAAAACTAAATGCTGAGGTATCAAATATTATTGCAAGAGATGAAAAACTATCATCATTTTATGCAGATGCCTTAACTGAACTAAATAGCCCAGTTGGTATTGCAAATATGGTGGTAACAGAAGTAGCAAGAGAGTTAAAAGAAAAAGAAGTAACTGAGCTTAACTTTACAGCTAAGCAAGTAGCACAACTTGTAAAAATGGTAGATGATAAAACTATCTCTTCTAAAATTGCAAAACAAGTATTTGAAGAAATGGTAAAATCAGGAGAAAATCCAGAAAAAATCGTAGAAGCAAAAGGTCTAGTACAAATTAGTGACCCAAGCATAATTTCACCTATTATTGCTGAGGTAATTGAAAAGAACCCAGACAATGTAGAGAAATTCAAAGCAGGAAACAATAAACTATTAGGTTTCTTTGTAGGTCAAGTTTTAAAAGCAACAGGTGGAAAAGCAAATCCACAAGTAGTTAATAAACTAGTTGCACAAGCTTTAAAATAATAATCTAAATAAACAAATAAAAAAGGGGATAGTTAAGCAACTATCCCCTTTTTTTGTTAAACTTCATCCATTCTTTTTTCAAATTCAGCATTTAGTCTTTCAAGTTCAGCTTGAACCTCTTCTAGTCTTTTTTGTTTAGCTTGTCTTTGTGTTCCATCTAAAGCTTCGATTTCTTCAATCTCTGTTTTAAGTGGTTTAGTAACTTTTGATTTTTCAGCTACGATAATAGATCTTAGTTTTCTAATCTCTTTTTTATTTCTTTTTGGTTTTACAACTTTTTTCTTTTGTTCACCTGCATCATCTTCCCAACCAATTTTTTCTAAGAACTCATCATAAGTTCCATTGAAATAGTCAGCCCCATCGTTAGTAAATACGATAAGTCTATCACATACAGCTCTTAATAATTCTTCTGAGTGAGTTACAATCATACAAGAACCCTCAAAGGCTTTAATAGCAGTTGTAAGTGCATCAATAGAGTCAATATCTAAGTGATTTGTAGGCTCATCTAGGAAAAGAAGGTTTACATCTTGGGCTATGATTTTACCAAGCATTACTCTTGATTTTTCACCACCAGAAAGAAGTGAGATTTTTTTCTTAGCATTATCGCCAGAAAACATCATAATCCCACAAATACTTCTGATAACTGCTTCAGGAAGTTTGTGATTTACACTATAGATTTCGTCCATAATTGTATTTTTAGGATTTAAGTGAGAGATATTTGTTTGACCAAAGTGTCCAAATACACAAGATGGATGGAAGTCTGTACTTCCGCTAAGAGCTTGTAATTCTCCGGCAATAGTATTTAATAGAGTTGATTTACCTTTACCATTTTTTCCAATAATTCCAATAGTTTCACC
>DKNG01000135.1:0-2587 GCA_002470185.1 Arcobacter sp. UBA7394
AACTATAAATAAATCTTGGTACGATTCATGGGAAGATGTACCTAAAGCAGATTTAGTAATTGCTTCACGTTCTATGGAAGTAAAAGATATGAAAGAAGCTCTTTTAAAACTAAATGAAAAAGCAAATAAAAAAGTTGTGATTTCATTTAAAAAAGGTGGAACTTTTGTATCTGATGAAATCTTAGATGTACTTCAAAAAGAAGTAATCAAAAAACCTGATTACATTTATGTAATAAATATTCTTTATTCACTTGGAATAAACGCAAGTGTAAACTTTGTACAAAGTGAAGGAAGATCTACAATATACACTTCAAAAGAAAAATTCGTAGAATCTATCAAATGGTCTTTGGGTGAATTATCAAATGCTGATATAAAAGCCTTAGAAGATTATTATGAAAATATAGATTTATCTTCAAAACAAGAATCAGAACCAGTTGAATGGGCTGTTATTTCTTGGGATAGAAATTTTAATATTAAATAACTCATAAAATCATTATATAAACTATTGTTTAAGAATAAAATATACTATAATAGTATTTTTAAATAATTAAATAATAGGAAATATAAAGTGTCAACATTTAAATTAACTCAACAACAAAAAGATGAATATTTTGGTAGAGGTTATACTGGCATAAAAAATGCTATATCTACTGACTTATTAAAACGTTTACAAGAAATGTCTAAAAAATTTGAAGATAATATTATGAATTCACATGAGAATAATATTGTAACTCATGGTGCGTGTGTTGTAAGTGATCCAGTTGGTGATCGTCTTGCACGTTATGATGATATCTTTTCTGTTGATTGGGATACTACACTTGATCTTTTAGCTTCACCTCCTATGATGGCAATATTTAGAGATATTTGTGGAAGAGGTTCAGTCCCTCTTCAAGTTGATATTCTTTATAAACATCAGCATCCCCATCCTGTAGTTATTTGGCATCAAGGTGCACAACATTCAAGAATTCATCCTTATTTAAATGTAGGAGTTTTTTTAGATGATTCTAATGAAGGAGATGGATGTTTAAGATATGTACCTAATACTCAACATGAAAAACAAGATATTCAAAATTTATCACAAGATTATGGTTGGGAAATACCAAATGTTATAGAGTACCCAGCAAATGCAGGCGATATAAATATTCAAGATATGATGATTCTACATGGTTCAGAACCAAAAAGAACTCATGGGGTAAGAAGAACTATTTATATAGAAATTCGTCCCTATGAAGGTATTATTGAAAATAATGAACAGTCTAAACAGTGGGCTGATTTGCGAAAAAGATTTATGGGCTTAGTTCTTAGACGTGCGGATCCTTCTGATTGGCCAGAAGAATGGAAAGCTGATTATCCAAATGATCTTAAAAGTGATAAAGAAGAGATAGAAAATATTATGAAATTAAGAGAGTCTCCAACACCTGCTTATTATGCAACTTTTCCAGTTACTCATGAAAATTATCCTATTCCAAGTGATCTTCGTTGATTAAATATAATAACGAATTGTAGATGAATCTCAAGCAAGAAGTTTTGATTTATATTTAACTAAAAAAGAATATAAAAATGATTGGAAATAAAAGGAAGTTATAATGAGTTTATGTGAAGATTCAAAGTTTTTCAATGAAAACTTATATATAAAAATTGATAAGCTAATTTCTCCAGAAATATGTAATGAATTAATAGAAAAATATGAGCAATTTTCATTTGATAATTCAATTGAAGTAACTAGCAAGAAAATCATTGATGAATGTTCTGATCTGATTTCTACAAAAGAAATCAATAGTATTCTATCAAAATATTTTAAATCTAATTATAAAATATTTTGGTCATCTTTTGATGTTGTTAAATCAAATGCATTAGAAGATAACTATAGTACCCTTTGGCATTTAGATGGTGGCTCGCCTAAAACTTTAAAGCTTTTTATCTATTTAAATCCTGTAAGTATCCATGGTGGGAATACACTAATAATAGATGAGTATAGAACAAAAGTTTTAAGAAATGCTGATGCCTTACCTATAGAACATAAAAAAAGAAAATTGGATTTATCTTCTACTTTAGAGAAATTAAAACTTGATACTATCACGATCTCTTATAATTATGAAGCAGGTTGTGCTTTATTATTTAGTCCTCTTTTATTAGCTCACAGGTGTTTACCACCAAAGAATAATCAAAAACGATATACGATTTGTTTTACAATAGTTAGTGCAAATTGAAATAGATATTATAATTATTGTTAAATAATATTAAGAAATCGACAGAATATGACAAAACTTTTTTGCATATTAGAAATTGAATATTTATAATAATAATTATTTGTAATAATTTAGCCTAAAATAAGGATATTTTATAAATTTCTAAATAATATATAATTATTAATCTTATGGGATTAAAATTATGATACTATTATTTAAATATAATAAAATAGTATTTTTTAATAATAAAAATATGTATACTGAAAGTAGAAAATAATGAATGTAAAACAAGACTTCTTAAAACTACCTTTTCAATTTTCAATAGATAAATTAATAAAAGATTTATCTATTGTTAATTCAAATGAATGGACTTCTCATCCAAATAAACAAGCTTATAG
>DKNG01000135.1:2651-3286 GCA_002470185.1 Arcobacter sp. UBA7394
TAGCAGTTGAGAATCAAGAATATATAGCTACAGAACTTCTTGATAGAAGCACATATATTAATACTATACTAAATACTTTTCAAACAAAAATAGAAGCTGTTAGATTTATGAAATTAGGAGCTAACTCAATTATAAAAGAACATTGTGATAAAGGCTCTTGTTTTGATGAAGGTTATGCAAGATTACATATTCCTATTACAACTAATGATAATGTTGAGTTTTTATTATCAGGACAAAATGTAAAAATGAATCTAGGTCACTGTTATTATATAGATGCAAATAATCCCCATAGTGTGATAAATAACGGTGATAAAGATAGAGTTCATCTTCTTATAGATTGCCATGTGAATGATTGGTTAGAAGAGATATTTATAAAAGCAGGGTTTGAAAGAACTATTTATAAGTATGGAGATAAAACGATAACAGATGATAATGTTGATGATGTTATTTCATCTTTTTTATCTATGAATACGGAGATTTCTTTAGAAATGGCAAAAGAACTTCAAGAAAAAAAGGACAAAAATGCTAGTTAAAGAAACAATTTTTTTAGAATGTAATGCAATGTTAAAATATGCATTAGGAAAAGGTTTAAATGTACCAAATAGTGTTGTTCAAAATATTGTTGATTGTCAAAA
>DKNG01000135.1:3414-3665 GCA_002470185.1 Arcobacter sp. UBA7394
GTATCTCCAGCAAAACCAAATACTTTAGTTTTGTTTGAAAAAGAAGAAAAAAGTAGTTTTTTTAAGTTTTTAGGTCCTGTAGGATTAGTTCAACGCATGTTAATTATTGCTATTTTTTCACTAATTGCCTTAATTTGTCTTAGTATATCGCCTTATGTGACAGGGGATCCCAAATCATTTGGTTTGACTACAAATCATGGTATATCATTATTAATAAATCAATTATTCTTAATAAGTGCAGCATCTATTGG
>DKNG01000251.1:0-2683 GCA_002470185.1 Arcobacter sp. UBA7394
ACTCATATGAAAAAATAGATATAAACTTTTATAGTTTATATCTTATTTTCTCTTTCTTTGCAGTTTTCTCTTAATAACCTAATTCTTTTCTTCATCTATGTTTTTTATGGTATCTCTAAGATCAAAAATAATATTCCTTTGATCTATCAACTCACTATTAAGTTTTAGTATTTCATTGTTTTTTATTTCCATATCTTCTTTTAGCTTATGAATTATAGCTTTCTTTTTATCCATTTCTTTATGATTATCAATAATTTTATTATTAAATTCTGTTGTTTTATCTGCAAAATGATTTACTTTTTTTTCATTATTTAATTTTATATCTTCAATCATATCTTCATAAAATTTTATTTGTGAGACAGCTTTTCTTAATCTTGTATTTAAATCATTAATTGTTGAATTTTGAAAAGTTTCATTTTGTTGATTTGATGACAACTGTTCACTTAATATTTCAATTTTTTTACTTGCTTCATATGCAGACTTTTTATATTCTAAATAAGTATTTCTTACTTTCTTTTTAAATTCTCGTTTCCCAATTTCTTCTTTTGTTGTAAGAAATCTTATCCCAATATATTCTTTTATATCTTTTTCATTGTCGAACATTGGGAATATTGTAGCGTGAACAAAATAGGCACTTCCATCTTTATTTTTATTTTTAATTGTGCCTTCCCATACCTTACCATTCTTTATAGTTTCCCATAATTCAATATAGACACTTTTGGGCATATCTTCATGCCTTACAATATTATGACTTTTTCCTATTACTTCTTCTTTTGAATAACCACTTATTTCACAAAAGAAATCATTTACATAGGTAATTACTCCCTTTAAATCAGTCTTAGAAACTATTGCAACCTTATCTATTACATCAGTATATTGTTTTAATAAGTGATTTTTTTGATAAATATGATCTAATAGGAACTTTTGTTGTTCAAGATTTATATCATGCTCTTTAAATTTTTTTATTTTACTTCCAAGTTTAAATAAAAGTTGATTCATATCATCATAGTTTATAGGTTTAATAATATATCCGTCTACTCCAAGTTTTATAGAAGAAATAAAGTTACTTGAATCTGAGTATGCAGAGATTATTATCACATTTTGATTAATATTAATAGCTTTAATTTCTTCAATTAATTGAAGACCATTCATTTTAGGCATATTAATATCTGTTATTACGATATCGTATTCATCTTGAGTATAAAGATTTAATGCTTCTTCTCCATTTTCTGCATAAACAACTTCTTTAAATATTTTTGATAAATAATTTATTACTGTTTTTGCTATGTCTTTATCATCTTCTGCATATAAGATATTTAACGAGGATGTAATTTCTTTAACTTCTCTAATATTAATCATAAGTTATTCCTTGGAGATTAAAAATCAATGTGTAAAGATAGTATACAAAAAAAATAAGAATATTAACTTATTTAAAATCATTTTGTTATAATAAAATTACTAATAAATCATGGAGCTTTTATGTTAATTAATAACGAAAAGAAAATATTAAACTTTATTAAATTTACCCCACCTTTATTTGTGATTTTAACTTATTTATTTATGATAGCAATTCTTTATTATGAGCATAGAATTAATTTAAATAATGAAGTGTTAAAAGTAAAAGATAATTTTATAAAAATTAAAAAAGAAGAAATTAAAAATCAGGTAAAAATGGTTGAAAAATATATATTAAACAGTAAAGGTGAAATAGAAGAGGAAGAATTAAAAAAGAAGGTTATTAGTGAAATTAAGAAGTTTGAATATCAAAAAGATAGATATATTTTTATTATAGATTATAATAGTAATGTTTTAATTCATGCTAACAAAAAGATACTAAATAAAAATATTTTTAAAGAGTCATCTTCTGAAAAAATAAAAAATGAGATTAGGGAAATAATCACTCTTGCTAAAAATGGCGGAGGCTTTTTGACTTATAGTCAATTTATAAAACCTAGTACTAAAGAGTTTGTAGATAAAACCAGTTATATTGTTGGTTTAAGTGATTGGAAATGGTTTATTGGAACTGGGTTTTATCATGATAATGTTAATAAAGCTATTAAAGAAAAAACAGAAAGTCTTGAAATTTATTATAAACAGCAACTTTTTCAAGGTATCACAATTGCAGTATTTTCTTTTTTTATAATGTTACTTTTTTCATTTTATTTTTCAAAAATGGTTAAGCAAAAATTCAATAATTATAAAAAAGAAATAAATAAAAATATACAAGAAAAAGATGAATATACTAAATTATTAAATCAGCAATCAAAAATGGCTTCAATTGGTGAAATGATAGGTAATATTGCACATCAATGGAGGCAACCGCTAACAGTTGTATCAATGAGTGCAAATAGTATGAAAGCAGATATTGATTTAGATGAAATAAAAATAGATTCGTTTGCAAGAGATATTCGCGAAATTATTACACAAACAGAATACTTGTCAAATACTATAGAAGATTTTAGAAATTTTTTTAGTAATAGTAATGAAATAACTAAATTTAATTTAGCAAAAGTTATTGAAAAGACTTTAAGTTTAATTGATGTTCAGTTTAAAAGACATGATATTGAAATTATTGTTAATATTGAGAATACTGATGTTGTTGGTATTTATAATGAATTTATTCAAGTATTAATAAATATTCTAAACAATAGTAAAGATGCTTTTGAACAAACAAATTTTAAAG
>DKNG01000251.1:2806-3866 GCA_002470185.1 Arcobacter sp. UBA7394
GTACTAGAACCATATATTACAACAAAACATCAAAGTCAAGGAACAGGAATAGGTCTTTATATGACTAATGAAATTATTACAAAGCATATGAATGGTGAAATTTTTGTAGATAATGTTGTATATAAATATAAAAATATTGAACACCAAGGAGCAAGTTTTACTATTAAGTTACCATTATTGACTTAATTAAGACCATCTTCTTTTCTCTTAATTGCAATTGTAATTGTAATTTGTATACCTTTTTGTTCAATATCTTTTATAGTAAATTTTTTATTTTCTATAATAATTTGACTATTCATTTTATTTAATATAGTATAGGTCATATATAAACCTAATCCAAAGCCATTTAATTGTTCTTTGGTAGAAACATAGGGCTCAAAAATTTTATTTAAAATTTTATCTTCTACTCCACCCGCATTATCAACTATAGTAATAATAATATTATCTGTAGTTTCTTTAGCAGAAATAAGTAGTATTCTATTGTCATCTTTATTATGAGATAATGCTTCTATACTATTATTTAGGATATTAATAAAGGCTTGTAATAGTTTATTTTTATTTAAATATAATTTGGTCTGAGAATTTATATTTACAATTGGTTTTATATTATTCATTTTTAAAGAAGAATTTTCAAGACGAAGTACATTATCTATTAATTCTGATATTGTAAATTCAGAAGATATATTTTCATTTTTAAAAAAATACATAAAATCATCAATTGTAGATGATAACTGCTGTGTATTTTCAATTATTATATCAGTCTCTTCAATTATCGTCTTTTTATTTAATTCTCCCAGTTCTTCAAAAGCTTTCCAGTTATTAAGAATTGAACTAATTACACTTAAGGGTTGTCTCCATTGATGGGAAATATTTCCTATCATTTCTCCAATTGCAAGCATTTTTGATTGTTCCTGAAGTAGTTCATCTTTCTTTTTTATCTCTGTTAAATCTAGAATTGAAGAGATTCTAATTAATTCATTTTGTAATCTTATTTCTCTTTCTTTAATTAGAAAAGTAATCTCTTTTCCTTCTGAATTTATTAAATTAGCTTCATATTTAT
>DKNG01000040.1:0-2679 GCA_002470185.1 Arcobacter sp. UBA7394
ATTAATGAATCAATGGAACAAAATAAAATGGCTGCTGAATTCTTACTTGCAAAAGATAGAGTTGCTGCATTTAAAGCCTTGGCTGAAAGTCCTTCAAATGATAAAATGATATTACCTTATGATGTAACTCAAATGATTGGAAGTACAAGTGTTTTAGGTGATGCGTTCTTTAAAGGAGTTAGTAATGGAAGTGCAAACAACAATGCTACTTGAGATAATTAATCCATATATATTATTAGGTATTGGAGTAGTTTTAATTGGACTTGAAGCCTTAATATCATCATTTATTTTAATCTGGTTTGGTTTAGGTTTTGTAATTACTGCTTTACTTACTATGGTATTTCCTTTTTCTGATGGAGTATGGCAATTAGCTGTAGCATCAATAATATCACTGATTTTTATTGTTTTATTAAGAAAAAAAGCTTTAGAGAAGTTTTTATCTTCAGAAGAAGAAATTACAGATAATTTTTTACATGAGGGTGGAATAGGGCAAATAAAAAATTCAAAGGTTTTTTTCAAAGGAACTTATTGGGAAATAGATAGTGATATAGATGATAGTGAATTTGTAGATGGTGAAAAAGTTGAAGTTATTAAAACTTACAGAAACTCTGCAAAAATAAGAAAAAACAAAACTAATTAATATTCGAGAAGTTTATTTAAACTTCTCAAATATTTTCTTTTCTAACTCAGCAACTGTTTCAATAGCATTATTATCATGGTCAGAAAAGCCCCAATTTACTAATACGGAATCAACTCCAGCACTTGTTGCTGCCATTATATCCTTGTGAGAATCACCGATTAATTGAGCATTCTCTTTTTGTATATTGTGTTTATTTAAAATCTTTTGTACCATTTCTGGGTGTGGTTTTGGATTTACTACACTATCATAACCTAAAATTGTAGAGAAGTGTTTTTCAATTCCTACGTGATCTAGCATTTTTCTTGCAAAATCAGAATTTGCATTAGTTGCTACTGCTAAAGTGAAATCATCTTTTAAATCTTCAATTAATTTAGTAATACCATTATATACTTCTAAATCATATAAACAATTTTTATTATAGTACTCTTCAAAAAGATGTGTTTGTTCATCTGTGAACTCTTGTGTTCCATAGAAAAACTCTGCTGAATTAATACTAGGGTCATTTACTTTTTCTAGAATATAACTTTTTTCAAGTCTTTGGAAACCTAAATTTTCTCTTACATAATTGATTGTATTTGTTATTGCGTTTGAACTATCTACTAAAGTTCCATCCATGTCAAACATTATTAAATGCATTGTCTTTAATCCTAAAATCTTTTTAATTTTTTGTATTATAATGGGAAATATATAAAGACTAGATTTTGTTTATGTACAAAAGTGTTACTTTTCTACAACTTTTATGGAATTTATCTAAATAGGACAATTTTTATCTTGATTTAACAATTAATTAACATTTCCCCTGATATAATTTCTTCATATAGGGTATTTATATTAAATCCTCCTACTACTAATAATTTTAATTAGTATCCTATTGAATTTCGAAATTAATATAAATAATTAACAGAAGCTTCGCAACTAGCGAAGCTTTTTTTTTATCTGCAATCTTAATTAAAAGTAATCTTTATTAATAACAGAATATAATACACCCCTTGGAGTTAGAATTTATGGAAACACTTAGTATCGTAACTATTATAACAATTGCTGTTCTTGGGTCCTTTGGCCACTGTGTTGGCATGTGTGGGGGTATTGTCATGGCATACTCAAGCACAAAAATCAGAAGTAATTGGTCAAAAAAAGCTCAAGCTTTTTCACATCTTTTCTATTCAATGGGAAGAATTACAACTTATGTAATTATTGGAGCTGTAATTGGGTTCTTTGGAAGTGTTGTTACATTTAATTCTTTAACAAACTCATTATTACTTTTATTAACTGGTGTTATGATGATATTAGTTGGTTTTTCGCTTTTAGGAAAAATCAAATTTTTATCTATGTTAGAACACTCATGTTCTAAATCAACTCTTTATCAAAAAACATTCAAAAGACTTTTAGGTTCAGATTCATTAGGAAGTTTTTATTTTCTTGGAGCTTTAAATGGTTTATTGCCATGTGGCTTTGTTTATGCTTTTGCTATAATCGCTGCTAGTACTGCTAGTGCTTTTTATGGAGCAATGGTTATGCTTATTTTTGGTCTTAGTACTTTACCTGCAATGTTTTCTTTAGGATTTTTTGTAGGAATGTTTAAACAATCTAATTTAAGAGATTTATTTATTAAATCTGCTGCTGTTTTAGTACTTGGATTTGGTGTATATATGATTTTTCTAGCGTATCAATTTTACACAGGCAATGTTGGACCACTTACAAATATTTCTATCTAATTCATTAATTTAATTGTATTTAATATATAATTCCGAACTTTTAAAGTAAAAATTAAAAAGAAAGGATTATATAGTATGAATAAATTGAAAAAATATTTTACTCAATTGGGTATTTTGCTTGCTACTTCTAATACAACTTTACACTCTATTTATAGCATTGTTATTAATTTATTAACTGTTAATTTTCCCTCAATTTTTAAATACTTGCTTTTAAAAGAATTAAAACCAATTAATAAAGATTACCCCAATAAGGTAAACTCAGGAAACATAAATGAATAAGATACAAACTTCAAGCCTAGTTGCAGGCTTACTACTAGCAACAAA
>DKNG01000040.1:2722-4569 GCA_002470185.1 Arcobacter sp. UBA7394
ACTGTTACTTCAGGATTTATTGAAACTACAGAAAAAAGTGCAACATACGCAACTGAAATCTACACTAAAGAAGAAATTCAAAATTCTAACTCAAAAGATGTTTATGATTTTTTATCTTCACAAACTTCAATTAACGTAGCACCAAGTTATGGAAATACATTTTCTCAAAAAATTGATTTAAGAGGTTATGGTATTGGTGATGGATACCAAAATGTTGTTGTTTCTGTAAATGGAAGAAGATTAAACAATGTAGATATGGTAAGCCAATTATTATCAGCTGTTCCTTTAGATTCAATAGAAAAAATTGAAATTTTAAAAGGTACAGGTTCGGTTCAATATGGTGATGGTGCAAATGCAGGTGCTATAAATATTATTACAAATGGTAAATATGAAAACTATATTAAAGCTTCTGCTGGTAGTAATGGTACAAAAAATGGAACACTTAGTTTAGGTTATGCTAATGACAAAGTTATTTTAAATGGTTTCCTTGACTATACTAAGACTAATGGTACAAGAGTTTCATCTGATGGAAAAAAAGATAAGAATTATAATAGAAATAAAGACTTCAACATTATTTATTTCCCAACAGATGATTTAGAATTAAGAGCTGGTAAAAAATATTCTAAGATGAATATTTTATATGGTGGTTCATTAACAAAATCTGATTATGATATGAACCCAAATAAAGCTAGCTCTTTTACTGAAAACTATTTACAGTCTTATGTAACAAATTTTGGTGCAACATATAATTTCTCACCAAAATATTCTATTGATGCAAACTATTTTACAGAAGATAGACTTAGTAAATATACGTATTCTTCTGGATTTAAATCAAATACAGATTATGATACTGAATCATTCAATACAAAGTTAGATATAAAAGGTGATAGATATAAAGCTATTATTGGTGTTGATGGTTACTTTAGTGATAGAAGACAAAGTTCTAATACAACTACAAAAGATAATAAAGGTGTTTTCTTTTCAACAAATTATTTTGTAAATCAAGATGTAAAATTATCATTTGGTGCTAGAAAAGAGTATGTTGATTATACTTATGTTCCAAATAGTGGCACAAGACTTAATAAAGATTTATCGTTAAATGCATATGATTTAGGTGTAAATTATCAAATAGATGAAACACACTCTATATTTGCAAACTATAACAAATCTTTCCAAGCACCTGATATTGACAGATTCTTTAATTATGGTGGTACATTTAATGGATTTATTGAACCTGCAAAAGTACAAAACTTTACTCTTGGATACAATAATATTCAAAAATCCAATAAATTAAAGATCTCTTTATTTAGAGCAAATTTAAAAAATGAAATTTACTACTATAAATTAGGTGGTACATCAAGAAATACAAATATTGATAAGTCTCATAAATATGGTGTTGAAATCTTTGATAAGTATTTAATTAACGATAACTTATTTACATCAGTTAACTATTCATATATCATCGCAAAAATTGATGAAGAAAATGATGGCAATGGAACATACAATGGTAAAGATTTACCGGGTGTATCAAAGCACAACGTTACAGTTAACTTAGGATATACATACAATAAATACAAAGCTGTTGCATCACATACATATAGAAGTAGTGCATATGCTGCAAATGATTTTGCAAATAGTTTCTCTCAAAAACAAGAAGCATATAACTCTACTGATATTTCTTTAGGATATAATTATAAAAATGTTGAATTCTTCGCAAAGGTTCAAAACTTATTTGATGAGGCAAATGGTATCTGGATTAAAGATGATTCAATCTATCCTGTAAACTTTGAAAGAACATATAACTTTGGGACAAAAATTAAATTCTAATGAATAAACTAATATTTATA
>DKNG01000235.1 GCA_002470185.1 Arcobacter sp. UBA7394
TTTAGAAGAAATTTCTATTGAAATTGAAGGTAAAGAACCAAAACCAGCACAATTAGTTGAACTAATTAATGAAGCTAAAGAGCATAATATCAAGATTGTATTTGTTGCTCCTCAGTTCTCAACAAAAGGTGCAAAAACTATCTCTAATAGTATAGATGGAAATGTTTCTATTATTGACCCATTATCGGAAGATTGGGATAAAAACCTTTTAAAGGTAGCTAAAGATATCGCGAAAAGTTATAAATGATTAGATATATAGTCTTATTCTTTTTATTAAAGAGCATCCTTTTTGGGTGCACTTTATGCTCCGTGTACTCTCCCAAAACACACTTTTCCATAAATATAAAAGCAGATAAAGAATATATAAAAACCGCCAAAATCAAATGGGAATTCGCCGAAGCTTTCACTACTGAATTATTACAAATATATGATACGAACCTTGATGCATCTTTTGATGAAGGTGAACTAAAACTTATTCAAGAAGCTCTAATTACATATATCGAACCAAAAAACTTCCTAACTTTTATTACTTATGACACTCAAATAAACGAACAATCAAATCCTATAGATGTAAAAAAATACAAATTTTCATATAAAAACAATATTCTAAGTTTTGATTATGAGTTTGACTTGAACTATAAAATAAAAGATAAACATAAATTATATGTAGAGATTTATGATGAGGGTGGTTATTTTATAATGATTGCCAATGAGAAAAAACAATTTCTTAGAATCCCTTATAAAATCAAAAAAGAGTTAGATTATAATAGTGCTACATTTACAATTGATGCACCAAATCTAAAAATCACTGATAATAATGAAGAAGTTTTAGCCTCAAATGATATTAAAACTGATGAAACAATAAAACCAGAAGCTAAACAAAAAACTATCGAAAAAACAATAAATGAAGAAATCGTTGAAGAAGATACTTCTAAAACTGTTGTAAAAAAAGAGATTAGTTTATTAGAAGAGTTTGTAAAAAAAATCAAAATCTATCTAGTAGAAATAGAGAAGGGTGAAGATAAAACAGCTCTAGCATTTTTATTATTTGCTTCATTTGCTTATGGAATTGTTCATGCTCTTGGACCTGGACATGGAAAAGCACTTGCCTTTTCATATTTTTCAGCACAAAAAAGCTCTTATACTCAAGCCTTTTTCATCTCACTTGCTACGGCATTTATTCATATTGTAGGAGCTTTAGTATTAGTACTAATCTCAATAGTGATTCTAAAAAGTATTTTGAATAGTTTCTTAGATGATTCTATTACTTATATTACTAGTACTAGTGCTGTGTTAATTATGCTTTTATCATTGTTTATTTTATACAGAAAACTAAAGAAAAAATCTTGTGTTTGTTCTGCTTGTAATATAAGTGAGGATAAACCAATGTTCTCAACACAAAATACAAATATGAACTTTGTTCAGACTAATAAAGCTTCAAAAATACACTTTAGTAATACAAGAAAAAAAGAAGACTTATTTTTTGTACTTACTGCTGGATTAGTTCCTTGTCCGGGAACTGTAGTTCTTTTTGTATATGCTTTCATACTAAAAACATATATTTCCGTAATTCTTGCAAGTATCGCAATCAGCCTTGGAATGGGTCTTGTAATCTTTGCTTCATCATTTTTAGGAGTTACTTTAAATAAAGTATCAGCTAAACAAAATAAAATTATAAATATAGTTGAGATATTAGCACCTATTGTAATGTTTATATTAGGATTAATGCTTCTATTAAATGCAAATAGTTTATAAGGAAATTTATGTTTGATATTATTTCTATTTTAAAAGATGAACTTCCTCGTTTCAAAAAAGTTTTGGAACTAGGAAGCAAAAAAGGTGAAGACCTTAAGACTCTTGATGGATATTATGAAGTTATCGCAAGTGAAAGTGATAAAAGTAAAACAAGATATTTAAAAGATGAGTTTATAGATATTCGAGTTATATTACTAGATATTATTACTGTTGATACTCACAAAAAAGTTGATTGTATTTATTCTAGAAATTCATTTGATTCTTTTGATTTATTACAAATTAATGAGTCTTTGAAAAATCAAAAGAAAATACTAAATGAAAATGGTTTGATTTTTCATATATTTGATTTGGAAAAAAATGATAAGAATGAAATACTTACTTTAATTAATAGTGATTATGAAATTATCAAATCAGAATCTAGCGAAAAACAATTTTATGTATTAGCAAAACTTGTTGATTTCAATCAATAATGGCTATCATAAAACAAGTTATAATTTTCATATAAACACAAAGGATTTAAAATGAATAAATTTAATATATATGATAATCTAGAATTTGGTGAAGACAAAGTAAAAATCACACCAATGTTTAATAGTGATACTTCAAAAGAGATAAGAATAGCTTTCAAAAAAGATCAAATTATGAAAGACCATAAAACGTCTTTTCCTATTTCTGTACAAATCTGTGAAGGTGAAATAGAATTTGGTGTAGGTGAAATGATTTATACATTAGTAAAAGGAGATGTTGTATCTCTAGAAGCTAATGTTGTTCATAATCTTAAAGCAAATGCTGAGAGTGTAGTGAGACTTACTCTATCAAAAGCTGATACAATTGCACGTGTACAAGGTGTTTTAAAACTGTAGAGTTTTTATATATTAAAGACTAGAAATTTTCTAGTCTTTTAATATCTATTTATTTTCGCAAGACTTTGAACAAGTACTGATTTTTAGTGGACAATATAATGGACACCAAGAAACTACTGCTGTAAAAAGTGGAATAATCCCAATTACTCCTAACCAAGAACTATATGCAAAACCTGCTGCTATAATTACTAATCCTAATATAACTCTAATTGCTCTATCTATGTTACCTACGTTTTTATTCATGATTGAATCCTCTTAATGATTTATATTAAGAAGTATATGATATTGAAATTTTTTTATCAGTAACCTGTGTTACATTAATCTGTTAGTTCTATTTTTTTTCTATGAAGTTTTAATAAATTCTTTTTTTCTAGCTCTTTTAAAATACGTGATATTACAACTCTTGAAGTTCCAAGTTCATTGGCTATTTCTTCATGTGTTATGGCAATAATACTTTCATCTTTTTGTTTTAGGAAGTTTAAAACTCTTGAATCTAGTCTTTTGAATTTTATATCTTCAATAAGTGTTGTAAGAGCTTCAAATTTTACAGAGAATAGTGAAAAAATATATTGTTGATATGATGGAGATTTAATCATAAGTTCTTGCACAATATTTGATGGAATTAACCAGCCTTTAATAGCTGTTTTTGTTTGAGCTGTTGCTATTGCTTGGGTATTTGATAAGGTACTTGAAGTATTGATAATACATTGTTCACCTTTTTGTATCTCATACAAAGGTATAACTTCGTTAATTTCACCGTGCATTAGAAGTTGAACTGTACCTTCTTCTAAAAAAAGGATTTCTTTACAAGTATCCCCTTGATAAAATAGAGTGAAGTTTTCAGGTAGTTCTACATATTTTGAGTTATCAAGGAGATACTTTTTTTCTTCTTCATTTAAATTTTTATAAAAATCAAATTCTTTCATTGTATCTCCATGATATATTTTTTAATGTATTTATTTTATTCTATCAAACTCATTGATAATCTCTTCTATTGGTTCAGTTCCAACAGAAATTCTTAGTAAATCAATAGGAAGTCCAATCTCTTCTAAAAATCTATTTCCTTCTTCACTTATTATCAAATCCCAATGGGCTAAATATGTATAAGGCATAAGTAGTGTAAACTCAGTACCAAGGCTTGGTCCCTTAGCAAAATTAAGCCTATCATATACTTCTTTGAACTCTTTGTTGAAAGTCACAGATACAATACCTGTAAGGCTGTTATCATCTCTCATTGTTTGAGCATAGTTGTCTTTATTTTCGTCGTTTAGACAGTAATAAATATGTTCTATGTATGGACAAGCTTTGAAGTATTCAACTAACTGTTTTGTATTAGATGAAATCTTTTTTACTCTTGTCTCATAAC
>DKNG01000189.1 GCA_002470185.1 Arcobacter sp. UBA7394
TGCTAATACATTTAAAATAATTTATAAGTAAAATAATTTCTTTCACATTTATATTCACTTCATATAAAATATAGTAAAATATTAGCTATTTATTTATATGGAGATAATATGAAAGTTTTATTAATTAAAGACGTTAAAGGTTTAGGAAAAACTGGTGAAGTAAAAGAAGTAAAAGACGGTTATGGAAAAAACTTCTTAGTTGGAAAAGGTTTAGCTAAACTTGCAACACCAGAAGTATTAAACAGATATAAAGCAGAACAAAGAAAATTAGCAGAAATTGAAGCAGCAGAAATTGCAGCGGCAAAAGAATTATCAGAAAAATTAAATGCTACAAAATTAACTATTAAACATAAAATTGGTGCAAATGGACATTTAATTGGTTCAGTTACAAGTAAAGAGATTAGTGAATCATTAAATTCTCAATTCTCAATTGAACTTGATAAAAAACACCTTTCTTTAGAGAAAAAAATTAAAGCTGAAGGAACATTTGAAGTTGATTGTAAATTAGGTCACGGAATTCACGCTACTTTATCTGTTGTAATCATTGGAGAATAATTAATGTTTGACGCAACAACGATACTTGCATACAAGGGTAAAAATAAAGCTGTAATTGGAGGTGACGGTCAAGTTACTTTCGGAAATTCAGTTTTAAAAGGTAATGCAACTAAAATTAGAAAATTATACAAGAATCAAATTCTTTCAGGTTTTGCTGGAAGTACTGCTGATGCTTTTAACCTTTATGATATGTTTGAAAATCATTTAGAGAGCACAAAAGGTGACTTGTTAAAAGCAGTTATCGCTTTTTCAAAAGAGTGGAGAAAAGATAAAGTTTTAAGAAGACTAGAAGCTATGATGATTGTATTAAACAAAGATCACATTTTTATTTTAAGTGGAAATGGGGATGTTGTTGAACCAGAAGATGGAGCAATTGCTTCAATTGGTAGTGGTGGTAATTTTGCTATCTCTGCAGCTAGAGCTCTTGCTAAACATTCAGATTTAGATGAAGAAGAAGTGGTAAAAGAATCACTTATGATTGCAGGAGAACTTTGTATTTATACAAATCAAAATATTAAATTATTAAAGATTGAGGATTAATAAAATATGGATTTAACACCAAAGCAGATTGTTGAATACTTAGATGATTATATCATTGGGCAAAACAATGCTAAAAAAACTATTGCATTAGCTCTTAGAAATAGATTCAGAAGAATGAGAGTTCCTGCTGATCTTCAAGAAGAAATTATGCCAAAAAATATTTTAATGATTGGTAGTACAGGAGTTGGTAAAACTGAAATTGCAAGAAGACTTGCAAAAATGATGGGATTACCTTTTGTAAAAGTAGAAGCTTCTAAATATACTGAAGTTGGATTTGTAGGTCGTGATGTAGAATCAATGATTAGAGATTTAGTATATGAATCAATTACTATTGTAACAAAAGAATTCCAAGAAAAAATCAAAGATAAAATTGCTGAAGAAGTAAATAAAAAAATCATTGAAAAACTTGTACCACCTTTACCAGAAGGTGCAACAGAGAATGCAAAAGAATCTTTTATCAAAACTTATAACATGATGGAAAATAAATTACTGAAAGGTGATTTAGATGATAAGAAAATTGAAATTGAAGTTCCTAAAAAAACTCATGTTGAAATTTTAGATTCATCAATGCCTATGGACATGAGTTCAATGCAAGAAAGCCTAAACAAAATGTTAGGTGGATTAAACAAAGAAAAAATTAAAAAAGAAGTAACAATCAAAGATGCTAAAGTTTTATTAAGAGATGAAGCTAGTGATAGTTTACTTGATCAAGAAGCTATTAAGATTGAAGCTATGAAAAGAGCTGAAACTGGTGGAATCATTTTCTTAGATGAAATTGATAAAATTGCTTCTGGAAAACAAAATCAAAATCAAGATCCTTCAAAAGAGGGTGTTCAAAGAGATTTACTACCAATTGTTGAAGGTAGTTCAGTGCAAACAAAATTTGGTCAGATTAAAACAGATCATATTTTATTTATTGCTGCTGGTGCATTCCATGTATCTAAACCATCTGATTTACTTCCAGAATTACAAGGAAGATTTCCTTTAAGAGTTGAATTAGAATCTTTAGATGAAGATGCTTTATATAAAATTTTAATAAATACTAAGAATTCACTTCTTAGACAATACAAAGCCTTATTAGAAGTTGAAGATGTACATTTAGATTTTGATGATGAAGCTATTAGAGCATTTGCTAAATATTCTGAAACTGCTAATGAAAAAACAGAAGATATTGGAGCTAGAAGATTACATACAGTAATTGAAAAAGTAATTGAAGATATATCTTATGAAGCTGATGAAAGAAAAGGCGAAACAGTTGTTATAACAAAAGAACTAGTTGAAGAAAAGTTAGATATCATTGTTGACAACGAAGATTTGGCAAGGTACATTTTATAGTATAAAAATTAATAATTTTTTAGCTAAAATAATTTATATCAATTTTTTGGGAGAAAAAAATGAAAATCGTAACATTTTGTGAAATAGAAGATTCAGTATTTGGTAGTGACCATACAGTAGAAAATTTTCATAGTGGTGTAGCAGGTGATGCTGATATTGTTGTATTAGATATTAATACAATTTTTGAATTCGAAGAAAACAAAACTAAAGCTTGTGGTGAAAAATTTGTTTCTATTGCAGTAATTGAAGATGACAGTGATTATGACGCTTTTAAAAACTTTGGTATCGATGCTTGGATTAAAGCTGAAGATATTTCTCAAATTGGTAATCTAATTAATTTAGTTGGAAAAAGGTTCTTGTCATAATTATAGATACACATTGCCATTTAGATAACTCTAAATATTATGAAGATATTGATCAAGTAATTCAAAATGCTTTAGATCATGGTGTAAAAGGTTTTTTAATACCTGGTGCAGATTTTAATGATTTGCCTCAATCTATTAAACTAGCGGAAAAATACGATAGTGTTTATTTTGCTGTTGGTATTCATCCTTATGATATTGATTCATATGATGAAAAAGTTTTAGAAGAGTATATAAATCATCCAAAATGTATTGCTGTTGGAGAATGTGGGCTAGATTATTTTAGACTCCCAGAAGATGAAGAGGAAAAGAAAGCTAATGTAGCAAAACAAAAAGAGGTATTTATATCTCAAATTGAGTTTGCTAAAAAAGTGAAAAAACCTCTTATTGTTCATATTCGTGAAGCATCAGATGATTCAAGACAAATCTTGATTGATTATAATGCAAAAGAAGTAGGTGGAGTTCTGCATTGTTATAATGCAAGTGAACACTTACTTCCTTTAGCAGATCATGATTTCTACTTTGGAATTGGTGGGGTTTTAACTTTTAAAAATGCTAAGAAATTAGTGTCAGTTTTACCTAAAATACCAAAAGATAAACTAATCATTGAAACTGATGCTCCATATCTTACTCCACATCCTCATAGAGGCGAGAGAAATGAACCATATTTCACAGTTTTTGTAGCCGATAAAATGGCGGAACTTCTAAATATCTCAAGAGATGAGATAGAAGAATTAACTACAACAAACGCAAAAAAATTATTTAAAGAGTTTTCTAGTATATCTTAGATATAATAGTTACTATTTTACATAATAGTAACTCTTTAAATAAGACCTTCAAAAATCTTATTTATTTTCAATTAAAACATAAAAATTTTATAAAGAGTCCTATTTCGATTTCATAATATATATTTATTCAAATAATAGGAGAAAAACTTGAAGTTTTTAAATAAAACTATTAAGTATAGTGTGACTACAAGCTTGCTAATTGGTACACTATTAATTACTGGATGTTCTCAAAAAGAGTCTTCTTATTCAGTTCCAAGTTCAGATATAAACAAAGTATATAAACCTAATACATCAAATGTTTTAATTAGAAATTCAAAAGCTATGCATAGAGCAACATTAAGACCTTATACTGTTTTTGGTGTTAGGTATTATCCTAAAGTTGCAAATGTAGGTGATGATTTTAATGGTATTGCTTCTTGGTATGGTCCAAACTTTCATGCTAAAAAAACTTCTAATGGTGAAACATACAACATGTATGCTATGACAGCAGCACATAAAACTCTACCTATGAATACAATGGTTAAAGTTCACAACCTAGAAAATGGTAGAACTGCAATTGTAAGAGTAAATGATAGAGGGCCTTTTGTAGCTGGAAGAATTATTGACTTATCAAATAAAGCTGCTCATAAAATTGATATGGTTAGAAATGGAACTGCAAAAGTTAAAATTACTGT
>DKNG01000117.1 GCA_002470185.1 Arcobacter sp. UBA7394
TACGAAATGATTGAGATTTGCGCTAAAAATCTAATCGATGAAAAGTGTTAGGAAAATAGATTAAATCTAATCTATTTTCATAGCTTCTTGAATATCATCAAATGATATTCCGCTTCTTCTAGCCATTAGTCCCATATTCACAATTCTAACGATATGACTCGGGATACTTTTGTATGTTGTAAAAGTCGTTGCTTTTACACCTATATTTTCTGCAAAACTTCTTTGCGAAGAGAAACCAATCTCTTTAATTATTTTTTTAAATTCTTTCTTTTCCAAGGTACCAATATCTCATAAAAATTTTTTCGGAATTATAGTCTTAAAATCTAAATTTGAGATTAAATCAAATCTCAAAACAAGTAATTTCTAGCTAAAATTTGACAAAATTTCAATTTTTATATATAATTCGCGCTTTAATTTAAGTGAAAATAAAGGAGCTCTTTAATGAATTTGAAAATAATTCTATTTATTTCACTGTTTATAACAAACATATTTGCAGTAAATTTTAACCCTAATCACCTATCAAAAAAAGATATTGAAACTCTAAAATTGATTAAAAAACAAGGTAAAAAACACGGTTTAAGTTATTCTTTAATGGCAATTGCAATCAAAGAATCTTCAATTGGAAAATACCTAGTTAACGTTGATAGTAGGGATTTTGGTTTATACCAAGCCAATATTAAAACTGTTATAAGTAGACATAAAGTAAAAGATACATCATGGAATAGAAATAGATATGCCATGAGATTAATATCTGACTTTAAATTTGCAACAAAAAATGCTATTGCTGAACTTACATACTGGAGAAAAATCCATAATAATGATTGGAGAAAAGTATGGAGTAGTTACAATGGTGGTTGGAAATATAATAGTAAAAGAGCTAGAAAATACTCAAGAGATATAGCAACAATTATTAGAAGATTAAAACAAGTAGAAGTTTAATCTTTTAAAACTAGGATTTATCCTAGTTTTCATCTCCAATAATTTCATTATTTTCAATTTTTTGACTGTAAACAGTCTCTTTCCCTGACTCTAAAATCCTAGCTTGATCTACCCACTGAAATTTTTTGATACAACCTGATATTTGAAGAAATTCTTCAATCCAATCAGCATTCTTATTTGTCCACTTTGAAATCTGATCAAAATGAAAAATTCCTAAAGCATTTAAATCAGCTTCAGTTTGCTCATTAATACCTTTGATCTTTTTCAAATTATCTTTTCCTGATTGTCTAGGACTACTTAAAATAAGTGGTTTATTATCTACACTAGAATTCTTTCTAAAAATTGGGTTTATACTATTTTTTCTAGCATTTGAAGTTGGTACCTTCGATTCATCCATTGAGTCTGTATTATCTACAGGAGGAGTATATGATACTTTTGTAGCTCTCCCTAAAAAGAAACCTATTAAGATCCCTATAAAGGCTGCTATTAGCAAATTTACAACAATAAGTGAAGCTACTTCAATCATTACTTTTTCTCCTTAATAATATTAATTTCAACTCGTCTATTTATTTCTGATAAACCATCTTTGTCATCTTTAGCAATTGGGAACTTTTCACCGTAACCAACAGCTTTTAATCTATTTTTATCTATACCTAAAGATATAAGAATATCTCTTACACTATTGGCTCTTTGTTGAGATAGTCTTTTATTTAAAGATGCTTTACCTCTTGAATCTGTGTGTCCAGCAACTTCAATAGTTAAAAACTCATTATCTTTTAGAATTTGTGCTACTTTTCCTAAAGTAATATTTGAGTCATCTGTAACTTTAACGCTTCGTCTTTTAAATGTAATTTTATTCTCATTTAAAACATCATTAATCATAGATTGTAGCTTCTTTGTGTTTTCAATTGAATTAGTTATAGGTTCAATTGTTTCACTTTCTTCTACTATTTCTTCATTTTCTATAGTTTTTGGAGTATTTTCACTATTTTCTAATACTTTTTGTGGATTTTCTACTTCAATTTCTTGAGTTTCTTTTACTTCATCTAAGTTATCACTTAAATCTTCTGTTTTAGAAGCTTGAGGTTTTTCTACTGCTTCTGCATTTATGTCAAGAGGTTCTTCTAAAGTTTTTTGTTCTTTTTTCATTCCTGTAGAGTTTATTAATTCTTCTTTCATAGAATTAAATTTAACTAATATTTCATTGGTATATTTTGTAATATGTGAAGCATCAAAAGAGAAACTATCTTCATTTGTATTTGTAGTGATATTGTTTTTATAATCAAAGTCCATAAGGGTGTAAATAATTAAAGAAATTAATAAAATAAACAAAAATAAAATCTTCTTAGCTAAAGACATTTTAACCCCTTAAAAACAATATGTATATTAAAGCTAGTATTATATATAAATAACATAAAAAGTGACTGTAAGATGTACAGATAATAGAATATATTAATTTTTACTTAAATAAATATTTTAATTAAATTGATTCAAGTTAATATAATAGTTCTAGAAATTTGTTATAATAGTGAATAAAAATTCATTTATTAAAGGTTTTTAATGCAACATATTATAAATTCTGCACAAACATGTCTAGACTGTAAGAAGCCAAAATGTCAAAAAGGATGTCCCGTAAACACTCCTATTGCGGAGATGATTCGTCTATTTTTAGCTGGTGATATCAAAGAAGCTGGTGAAAAAGTTTTTAACAATAATCCATTATCAATTATTTGCTCACTTGTTTGTCCTCATGAAAAGCACTGTGAGGGGCACTGTGTTTTAAATAAAAAACATACTCCCGTAAATGTAGGGGGAATTGAAAACTATATCTCTACATATTATATGAATTATAGAGAGTTTGAAAGACCAGAACAAAATGGAAGAAATATTGCCATTATTGGTTCAGGACCTGCTGGAATTTCACTTGCAATGATTATGGCAATGAAAGGTTACAATGTAACTATGTTTGAAGCTCAAGAAAAAATAGGTGGGGTATTAAGATTTGGTATTCCTGATTTTAGACTTGATAAGACTATTCTAGATACGATTGAAGAAAAACTTTTAAAAATTGGTGTAAAAATCAAAAAAAATAGCATGATTGGTAAAAATATTACCCTATGTGATCTTCAAAGAGATGGTTTTGATGCAATATTTATAGGAACTGGTGTTTGGAGACCTAAAAAACTTGGTATTAAAGGCGAGAGTTTAGGAAATGTACATTTTGCTATTGATTATTTAAAAACTCCAAAATCTTACAACTTAGGTAAAAAAGTTGTAGTTGTTGGAGCTGGAAATGTTGCTATGGACGTTGCTAGAACAGCTATTAGAGATGGGGCAAGAGAAGTTCAAGTAATGTATAGAAAAGATGAAGAACAAATGCCTGCTGAGAGAATAGAAAAAGAACATGCCAAAATTGATGGTGTTAAGTTCAATCTATTTAAATCTCCTTTAGAGTTTACAGAAGAGGGTATTAAGTACGAAACTACAAATCCAGAAGAAGAAAAAACTCAAGGCTTTGAAGATGCAGATTCAGTATTAATTGCTATTTCTCAAACAGCAAGAGATTTAATCGTAAAAAACAATGCAGGATTAAGTCTAGGGGAAAATGGTCTTTTAGAAAGTGATGAAGACGGAAGAACAGCAAGAGAAGGGGTATTTGCCTCAGGAGATGTTGTAACAGGTGCGAGAACTGTTGTTGAAGCAGTAAACTTCTCTAAAAAAGTAGCAGTTGCTATTGAAGAATATATAGACACTTTACCACCAAAGAATAAGGCTTCTTAAGCCTTATTTCTTCTAGCTTTTAAAACTAAATATTAGTAATCTTTTCTTTTTATATATCATTAACTATTAAAATTTCACAAATTTATAAAAAAATCCTTGACATTAGTTTGATATCAAACTATAATTCTTTATATATTTAGTTTGATATCAAACTATAATAAACAAAAAGGTTAATTATGAAACTTATAAATACAAAAACGCTTTTAGCATCTATTTTAGC
>DKNG01000192.1:0-2501 GCA_002470185.1 Arcobacter sp. UBA7394
GAAACGTTTAATGGTAAATCCTCGCTATCAATAATACCTCTTACAAATCTAAGGTAAGTTGGTAATAATTCTTTTTCAGAATCAGTAATAAATACTCTTTTTACGTATAACTTAACACCTGGTTGGAAGTCAGCTCTATACATATCCATTGGAGCAGTTTTAGGGATGTAGAATAATGTTGTATATTCATTTACACCTTCAGCTTTAGTGTGAATTACAGCCATTGGGTCTTGAGAATCGTGAGAGATTGATTTATAGAAATCATTGTACTCATCAGCTTTTAATTTAGACTTTGGTTGCATCCATAAAGCAGTTGCTTCATTGATTTTTTCATTTCTATCTTCGATAGTTTTCTTAGCTTCTTTACCAGCTTTTGTATCTTCTTCGCTTAATTCTTCAGTAACTTCTTCTTTGTAAGAAAGATAAATTGGGTATGCAATATGGTTAGAGTATTTTCCAACGATATTTTTGATTCTTTCTTTACTTGCGAATTCTTCTGCTTCTTCATCTTTTAATTTGATGTAAATAACAGTTCCTGAAGATTCTTTTGTACAAGGAGATAAATCAAATTCACCAGTACCATCAGAAGACCATTTGTATGCTACTTCTTCTCCAGCTTTTTTAGAGATAACATCTACATGAGAAGCTACCATAAATACAGAATAGAAACCAACACCGAATTGACCGATTAAGTTAGAATCTTTTTTAGCATCACCAGTCATTGCTTCGATGAATGATTTAGTTCCTGATTTTGCGATTGTACCAATAGAAGCGATTAAATCAGCTTCGTTCATACCAATACCATTATCAATAATTGTTAAAGACTTATCAGCTTCGTCAAAAGTGATATCAACTTGACCAGCCCAAGATTCTGGTAAAGCAGCTTTAATTGTTTCATCTGTTAATTTTAAGTAGTTTAATTTATCAATTGCATCACTTGCATTTGATACTAATTCTCTTATAAAAATCTCTTTGTTTGAGTATAAAGAGTGAGTCATTAATTGTAGAAGTTGTCCTACTTCTGTTTGAAATTGATGTTTAGCCATAAAAATTCCTTATGATATTTTTTTAATTTTATAGTGAAATTTTATCACAACTTTATAAAAGGAAGCTAAAGTATTTATAAAAACTAGCACTTTTAGCACTCAAGTGCTAAAAAATGGAATAAACACAAAATAAACACAAAAATAATATACTTTATTCTTAAGAAAAAGGAATCAAAATGAAAGAAAAAATATTAAACAAAAAAGGTTTTTATTTTATAACTACAGGAATTATTGCAATATTAGTAGGATTACTTGGTGGAGTTATGGATATTGTTCAACCTCAAGGGGTTATTGATACAGCTGCTGCTTTGGGTTATCCATTATACTTCTTCGCATTACTTGGAGTATTTAAAATACTTGGAGCTATTGCACTATTTTTACCAAAACAGTTTGACAGAATAAGAGATGTAGCCTATGCAGGATTTGCTTTTGATTTTATTTTTGCTTCATTTTCACACTATAGTGTAAATGATGGGATTGTAAAAATTATTATTCCTTTAGTGCTTTTAGTAGTATTATCTATATCATTTTATTTGAAAGATAGATTAAAAAAGATAGACTAACATTAATATATTACAAGGATTATATTTTGGATAAAAATAAATTTTTAAATGATTTAGCAGAAGTTTATGAGTTTTTAAACTCTCAAAAAACAAATGTTAATAAACTAATTTCTCATTTAGAAAATAACGAACTAGATAAACTTGAAATCATCAATGAATTTGCTCAAACTTTAGGTTTAGAGATGAGCGAAGACTTAAGATTAGCATTAGTTGTAAGACTAGTAAACTTAAGAGATGATTCACTAGTACAAGTTCTAAAGAAAAAAGAAAAAAACGAATCAGAAATAATCGAGTTACAAGAAAAAGCTTATTGCTTTGTAAAAGACTACTGGCAAGCAAAACACAAAACATTAGTAGATTATATTAAACATAATAATTTATTAACACCATTTTATCAAGCAATTTTTGAAGGTGTATATAATGTAGGTGAAAAGATGTCTTTATGGCAAAGTGATTGGACAGCGCATATTATTAATGGTATTAATAAAGAGTTATTAGCCAAGTTTGATGGGGATGAAGCAAAAGTATATAAATACTTAGAAGACAATCATTTATACGACTTAGGTCATAACGATATGATAGCTGATAGATCATACTCTGCACTTGTAAAACACAAAGAAGAATACAAATCACAATCATATATCAAAGCTTTCAAAGATCAAACAACTGCAGTTATTGATGAATTAGAAGAGTTTGAAGAAAAACTAATCGAATTAGAAGATGATGTTTATGGTGAAAAATGGAATTATATTTTATATATCCAAACACTAATCAAAGCCTTTGGTGAAGATAGAGAACATAAACTTGTAGCAAAATGGGCAGATGTAGATAGAGCTTGGATGAAAATAAAATCACCAGTTCAAATCGGACATCCATTAGAGTATTATGAAGA
>DKNG01000192.1:2599-2925 GCA_002470185.1 Arcobacter sp. UBA7394
AAAATCAAATCAGCATTTGCAAAAATCTTTGATAATTGTGAACAAAGTGAAGCAAACAAATCTGTATATAACTTCTCACTAAAATCACTTGATAAAGTACAGTTATATATTGGACGACCTGCAATATTCTTTGGAGCTGAATTCAATGGATTATTCTCAGCACAAGTTGTACCAAATGATGAAATCGTATCAAAAGAAGAAGGTAAAAAGATTTTTGCATTCTCTGATGAAATTCTTCAAACTTCAAGAGCTAAACCATTCTTGAAATTATCACAAGAAGTATTCGGACAAGAGTTCCTTACAAAAGATAGAGAGTTCTTATTCAA
>DKNG01000192.1:3102-3374 GCA_002470185.1 Arcobacter sp. UBA7394
TATATCTTAGATACACAAGATGATGAAGCTGAACTGGAAGAACAAGTATTTATTGATGTTGCAAAAAGAGCAGTAGGATTAATGGGATGGATGGAAGTAGATGAAGTTCAACCATACTATTGTGAAGGTCTTATTCATTTAGATGGATTATTTGATTCAAAAGTATTAGACTTTGTAGATGAAAAACTAATCATTGATATAAGTGCAGAAAAAATCAAAGTATTAAAAGATTGGTATGTTCAAACATATACAGCTTTAGCAACACACTACTT
>DKNG01000089.1:0-2856 GCA_002470185.1 Arcobacter sp. UBA7394
TTTTTTTATTTAAATAAATAAAAAAAGGTAAGATTTTCATCTTACCTTTTTTAATAATTGTTAGTATTTATAAAAGTGTTTATTATAATAGTGAGTTTAATTTGTCTGAGAATGCTTGTTTAGATGCAGCACCAATCATTTGATCAACAACAACACCATCTTTCATGAAAAGAATAGTAGGAATTGATCTAACACCAAATTTAACTGCTAAGTCTTGCTCTTCATCTGAATTTACTTTACAGATATTTGCTTTACCTTCAAACTCTTGGGCTAATTCTTCAATTACTGGAGCGATCATTCTACAAGGTCCACACCATGGAGCCCAGAAGTCAACTAGTGAGACACCCTCTTTAACTGTTTGTTCGAAATTATCATTGTTTAATTCTATATATTTACTCATTTTGAAATCCTTTATTTAAATTTATGGAAAAATTTTATCGTTTAATAAATTATATCTAGCTTAAACGGCATATAAAAAAAGGTAAGACTTAAATGTCTTACCTTTCTTAATAGTTTGTAGTATGTATTATAATAATGAGTTAATTTTGTCAGCAAATGCTTGCTTAGAAGATGCACCAACCATTTGATCTACTACTTCACCATCTTTCATGAAAATGATTGTAGGGATAGATCTAATACCATATTTAACTGCTAAATCTTGTTCCTCATCTGTATTTACTTTACAAATGTTTGCTTTTCCTTCAAACTCTTCAGCTAATTCTTCAATTACTGGAGCAATCATTCTACAAGGTCCACACCAAGGAGCCCAGAAATCAACTAGTGAAACACCTTCTTTTGTAACTTCTTCAAAATTTGCAGGAGTTAGTTCAACATATTTACCCATTTTAATTTCCTTATTATTAATTTTATAGTTTGCATATTTAAAAAAAATATAAATTAAACTTAAATAGTGTAGCGAAAAATAGCTTAAAATTATTTTACATTATAATGATTAACCCTAATCTAGCCTAAATTAATTTTTAGATAAAATCACGTATATAATTAAAATCAAAATGGATAACATAAAATGGATATTAGAAAAGAGTATTTAGAATTTTTTAAAAACAAAGGTCACGATGTAGTTTCATCTATGCCTTTAGTACCAGATGATCCAACATTAATGTTCACAAATGCTGGTATGGTTCAGTTTAAAGATATATTTACAGGTGCGGTTCCAAAACCTGCAAACCCAACTGCAACTTCATGTCAACTATGTGTTAGAGCTGGTGGTAAACACAATGACTTAGAAAATGTTGGTTACACTGCAAGACACCATACATTATTTGAAATGTTAGGTAACTTCTCTTTTGGAGATTACTTTAAAAAAGATGCTATTGCTTACGCATGGGAATTTATTACTGTTAATTTAGAATTACCAATTGATAAACTATGGGTAACTATTCATGATACTGATGATGAAGCATATGAGCTTTGGAAAGAACATATCAGTGAAGATAGAATCAAAAGATTTGGAGATAAAGACAACTTCTGGTCAATGGGTGATACAGGTCCTTGTGGTCCTTGTTCTGAAATTTTCTATGACCAAGGTGAAGAGCACTTCTCAACTTCAGAGGATTACTTAGGTGGAGATGGAGATAGATTCTTAGAAATCTGGAACTTAGTATTTATGCAATATGAGCAAACTAAAGCTGCAGATGGAACTATTACAAGAACTTCTTTACCAAAACCTTCAATTGATACAGGTATGGGGTTAGAGAGAGTTATTGCAATTAAAGAAGGTGTTTTAAATAACTTTGACTCATCTAATTTCCAACCAATTATTAAAAAATTAGAAGAGTTAGCTGGACAAAAAGCTACACCTGCAACTATTGGTTCATACAGAGTAATTGCTGACCATTTAAGAGCTGCATCATTTATGTTGTCACAAGGTATTTTATTCGGAAACGAAGGAAGACCATATGTAAACAGAAGAATCATGAGAAGAGCAGTAAGACATGGTTACTTACTTGGATTTAGAACACCATTCTTAAGCGAACTTTACGATACATTATGTGAAATCTTAGGAGATCACTACACTGACTTAGTTGAACAAGCTGCTTATGTAAAAGAACAAATTACTTTAGAAGAAGCTAGATTCTTTAAAACTATTGATTCGGGAATGACTCTATTTAACGAAGAATTAGCAAATACTAAAGATGTATTCTCTGGTGAAATTGCTTTTAAACTTTATGATGAAAAAGGTTTCCCATTAGACTTAACAGAAGATATGTTAAGAGAAAAAAATCTAAAAGTTGATAACGAAAAATTCAACTCATTAATGAATGCTCAAAAAGCTAAAGCTAAAGCTGCTTGGAAAGGTAGTGGAGATGCTGCAACTGAAGGTGATTTCAAAACTTTACTTGAAAAGTATGGTGAAAATGTATTTGTTGGATATGAAAATACTTCATACAAAACTAAAATCACTGCATTATTAGATGAAAACTTCAAAGAAGTAACTTCATTAGATAAAGGAAGTACTGGTTGGGTAATGTTAGAAGAAACTCCATTCTATGCAACTTCTGGTGGACAAGCTGGTGACATTGGAGCATTAGAAGATAATGAACATATTGCTATTATCGAAGATACTTCTAAATTCCATGGATTAAACTTATCAAAAGTAAAAGTTGAAAACTCAACTATTTCTCAAGGTGAAGAAGTAGATGCTATTGTTGTAAATAGATATGAAGTTGCAAAACATCATAGTGCTACACATCTTTTACAAAGTGCTTTAAAAATGGTACTGGGTGATACAGTTGCACAAGCTGGTTCATTAAATGAATCTGCAAGATTAAGATTTGACTTTACATATCCAAAAGCTATGACTACTTCTCAAATTGAAGAAGTTGAAGATTTAGT
>DKNG01000089.1:2941-12791 GCA_002470185.1 Arcobacter sp. UBA7394
GCTAAGAAAAAAGGCGCTATTGCTATGTTTGGTGAAAAATATGGAAATAGAGTTAGAGTAGTAGAATTTGGAGATGTATCTGTAGAATTCTGTGGGGGAACTCACGTAAGAAACTCTCATGACATTGGATCATTTTACATCACTAAAGAATCTGGTGTAAGTGCAGGAGTTAGAAGAATTGAAGCTGTTTGTGGATCTGCTGCTATTTCTTATGCTAAATCATTTATGAATAAATACCAAGAAGTTCAATCTGAAGTTAAAAACCAAGATGCAATTACTGGTATCAAAAAATTAAAAGACCAAATCAAAGAACTTAAAAAAGAACTTGAAGAAGCTCAAAGCTCAACTGCAGCACCTATTAATGAAATAATGGTTGGTGATGTTAAAGTTGTAGTTGATGTTGTTAAAAATGGTGATATCAAAAAAATCGTTGATGATTTAAAAAATGCTAATGAAAAACTTGCTGTATTATTACTACAACCAAAAGGTGAAAAAGTAATGATCGTTGCAGGAAGTAAAAACACAAATGTTAAAGCTGGTGATTGGATTAAAAACATTGCTCCAATCGTTGGTGGTGGAGGTGGTGGAAGACCAGACTTCGCACAAGCAGGTGGAAAAGACGTAACTAAAGTAGAAGATGCAAAAGTTGCGGCTATTGCATATGCTAACGAAAACTTATAGGAAAAAAAGTGACTGAATTATTTCAAAACTTTTCAGCACCTATAGTTTTTTTACATGTAATTTCTGCTGTATTATGGGTTGGAGGAATGATTGCCATTAGATTTGGTATTCATTACTCTATGCAAGATATTGCAGAGCCTAGAATCAAAATAGAGAGAACACTTGATAATTTAAGAAGATTTTTTAATATGGTAATTCCAGCAATTGTCTTATTATTAATCACAGCAATTATTATGATAATTGCTTTAGGATTTAAAGGTACACCTTTATATTCTGTTGTTATTGTAAAAGAGATTATCTGGACAGTAATGACAATTGTATTTATAACTATTTATCTAAAAAGAAATAAAGCTCAGAAAGCTTTTGAGGGTGGAGATTTTTTGACTGCAAAAAATCAATTAGCTCCAATTGCTAAATACTTTATTCCACTAAATATTGCTTTAGGAATTATTGCAATATTCTTAGGAGTTACATTAAGAGGGTTTTAATCCTCTTAATTAGCTTTTATCTCAAACAATCCCCTACTTCTATAAGTAATACCTAAAACTACAAATAAAACTGCAATAAAAGAATAAATCATAATATCCCAACCATAATGTTCATATAAAATAGATGGGAAAAATGAACCAGCAGCACCACCTAAATAATAAAAAGTTAGATACATTCCAGAAGTCAAAGATTTCCTTTCTGCTTTCATAGAATTAGCTAAACCAGTACTTACGGTATGAACTGTAAACATTCCAATACAGAAGATAAATAAAACTATAAATAGAATTAAAACATCTTTATTTACTAAAAAGAAATTAACTATTAAAAACAGTGTAATTCCAAAAAGAATTGTATTTAATTCATTTTTGAAAAACTTAACAATTTTCTTAGAAGATAAAGATACAAGGATTCCCATTCCATATCCTAAATAAAGTAAACTAATTTGAAACTCATTTATAGAACTTGAAATATCTTTTACTCTAAAAGGTAAGACATTTAAAACTCCAGCGAATACAAAAAACATACAAAACATTAATAAATAAACCATTGCAAATCTTTTATCTTTTAGAATATTTGTAATATCTTTTATTTTTGGTTTATTTAATTGGGCTTCCCCTTCATAAGATAATTTCTTAATTAAAAACAGTGAAATAAAAATTGCAAAAGATAAAGAGTAAAATACATATTCATAAGAGAAAGTTGTAGCAATTGCACCTGAGAATACTCTACCTAATAAACCACCAAATACAGTAGCAGCTACATAAATTGCCATATTGTATTTGATATTTTCTTTATCTATATTTGCCAAGATACTCATTAGTGCTGTCAATATTGCAGGAACTACTAAGGCTTCACATACTCTAAAAAATAAAAACATCTCATAAGTACTAGACATTCCTAAAAATATATTTGTAATTAATAAAATAATAGAAGTAATATACAACATCTTTTTCGCACAAACTTTTTCTAAAATATATCCATATACTATTGGAGATACTGCTAGAAAAAGCATAATTACGGCTGTAAATTGTGAAGCTTTGATAATTGAGATATCAAACTGTTTAGCTAATAATGGTTGTAAGGGTTGAGTTGCATACATCACTGATAAAACAATGATAATACAATATATTACAATGAAAAGGTCTTTTTTCTTCATTTTTTATATTCTACTAATTCCCTCACAAAATAAGAGTTTATAAAATTTTCTTTAACTAAACTATAATTATAATCCCTGTTAAATCTTCCTTTATCCTGATACTTACTAACATAAGAGTTATCATACTTTTTAATTATCTCAGAAGACATAAGCCCTGAATAATCTAAAATAAATTCATCTTCAGAAACTCCATATTTATATATTAAATTAACGTAATATTTATTATCTACTAAATATGTAGTAATCTCATAATTGGCAAAATTAAAATCTTCTACTGCTTTCATATCTTTTATTTTCAGTTTATCTTGGAACTGATACATAAAGTATCCTCTTTGATATCCATTCCAATGGCAGTTGTTATTTAAAGAGATATACTCTATAAATAATCTCCCATATTTTTTATCATTAAGTGTTGCTATATATGAATCATTTGTACAAGGATCAAAGGTTGCTTTTGTTTGAATCTGTTTAAATTTAGCATTTTCGTTAACTGTTATATTTCTAACATTTTGTTGTGCGCAAGAAGTAAAAAAAATAGCTATAAAAACTAAAAAAATTATTCTCATAATTGTTCCTTATTATTTATCTATTATAATAATTATAGCATTTTCTAAATTTTTTATTGACATGAATTATTTTTTCCTATAATATTATTATTATATAATCCCTTAGGTTTTACTTTGAAAACAAAACATTTATTAATTTCATTTTTTATTATTGTCATATTTAATGCTTGTTCTAACACAAGTAATAACTTGCCTATTCAAAGTGCTTCATTATTAAATACTATGATGCAATTAAATGAAAAAAATAACAAGCTTTTTAAGTTCTATTCTCAATGGAAAGGCGTACGATATAAATATGGTGGAAATTCAAAAAATGGAATAGATTGCTCTGCTTTTATTCAAAAAGCATATAACGCTAGTTATAACATTAAAATTCCGCGCACTACAAAATACCAATCAAGAATAGGTAGAGAAATAAGAAAAGATCAGTTAAAAACTGGAGATTTAGTATTTTTCAAAACTGGATATAACACCCGTCATGTGGGAATCTATACAAAAAATGGCCAATTTATGCATGCATCTACAAAAAAAGGTGTGATTATTTCTAAACTAGAAAATGTCTACTACAAAAAACATTATTGGAAATCAATACGAGTCTTTTATTAGGATTTTTCTTGAAATTTAGCTATAATATAAGCTAACTTTAATTTTAAAGAAGGATAGTTTTAATGATTAAACCTCTAATGGTACTTACTCCATTATTATTTATTTTTGTTGGCTGTCAACCTAAACAAGACGTTTATGTTGAGAATACTGTTAATATAGAGAAAAAAAATGACTCTATTTCAACGATAAAAAACACACACAAAGAAACACTAACACAAGATAAAAAATTATTAAACAAAGAATCTTCTATCCAAAAAGAATATAAGAAGCTTATTATAGAAGCAAACATAAAACAAGATCCAACTCTAAGTCGGAACGAGGCATTTATGGAATTCTACAATGAGTGGAAAAACGTTAAGTATAGATTTGGAGGAAACTCTAAAAGAGGTATTGATTGTTCTGCATTTACGCAAAGAGCCTTTAAAGAAAAGTTTGATGTTAAAATTCCAAGAACAACTTGGACTCAAGTAAAATCTGGTAAAGCTGTAAAAAAATCTGAACTAATTCTTGGTGACTTAGTTTTTTTCAAAACAGGTAAACGAGATAGACATGTTGGAATATACATGGGTGATGGTACATTTATGCATGCTTCAATTAAGGGTGTTAAGTTTACAAAACTAAACAAACCTTTCTACAAAAAAACTTACTGGACTTCAAGAAGAATTATTAACTAATTCTTCTTGCTTGTCGCAAATCACATTTTATTTTTATTTTGTTTTATTTTCTGAATTAATTTTTGGAAGTTTGGATTACAATTAGCCCGTATTTTGTTGGAGAAATGCGAATTATTTTCCCTTTTCAATAGTGTATTAAATCTATAAGGGATGGGGTTCTTATTTTAAAAAATGTTAAATTATTATAATCGCTTGGGCTATTGTAATTAGTATTTATTGTAATGAGGCAAATGCACTTAAATTTATAATTTAGGAAGCAGAAAGGATACAAATGAGAATGCATCTACCTCTTTCACATCATAATTGTAATAAAACTATATGATAATTGTATGATTTTATTACAATATTACATAGGTATTTAAAATAAATAGACATAAAACACATACAATGTACATTTTTAGTGCATAAGAAATATTTAGCTTAAATATGTCTAATGCTAAGAAATTATATCTTGAAACTATTGTCATATTCAAGCCACTAAAAGGTGAGGTAGAAACAGTTGTAGACCAAGCCATTAAAAAGGTTATTGCTAATAATGTATGATTTACACTGCTCATAAAATCCCCTATAATTGCAATAGTAATAATTGGATGAATTCCTATCATAGATAGAACAATAAATATCGCTAATAAAATTGAAGCAATAATCCAATCAAAAGTTTCAAAAGGTAAAGACACATCATATCCTACAAGAATAGTACTTATTGAAATACCAAACATTCCTGCTACTAAAAATAGTGACATCTCTAATCTCATTTTTGGTAACTCATCAATAAGATGCATTTTTAATTGATTATATGACTTTGTTAAACCTTTTTTTATTGGTAAAACAAAGAGAGTTAAAAGAAGTGAAAATAAGGCTATTAATACAATTACTTTTACTTGTGGGAAATAGTGATTTGTAAGTAATACTAAGAATGCTAGAGAAAAAGGTAATACTAATGTTTCAAAAGCTACTGGATAACCTTTAAAGTCATCTAATTTAAACTTCTTATCATTACTTAACTCTAAGTATGTAATTACAAAAGCTATAAAAGCTAAAAACAAACCATTAACTAAAATAATAGAAGGGGATAAGTTTGGGGCATAAGTAATAGCCGCTGCAAAAGCTACAAAAAAAGGAGACCAATAAGCATCACTAGAAAAGGCTCTAGTTAATACAATCACTTGGCTATTAGATAAGGGAGCTTTTTTATAAAGCTTATCTGCCACAAGTATTAAAGATGATAGATTTATTACTGAACCAAAAAGATGTATTCCTAAATAGGTTTTAAAAAAAGATTGTTTACCTTTAGGTAGACTCATTGATTTGTCTTTTTTAGGACTAGCAATAAGTCTTAAAAATCCAACTCCAATAAGTAAAGATAAAAGATATTGATTTACAGTAAAAACCTTAATGAAGTTTATATCAAAACCTTTATAATAAGAAAAAGCAAAAGCTAAAATACTTAAAATAAATAAAGTATTCAAAATCTTTTTGTTGCTTAATAATACATACAAAATAACTAGTGCAAACCATGCAATAATTCCAGAGATTAGAATTAACTCTTTATTAAAAAAGTAGGCATATATTGAAGTAATAAATGATAGAAATATTAATATTCCAGAAAATTTCGTTAACAAGTTCATTAAACAACCTTAGTTTTATAAAACATAGAAATATATATACCAATAGCAATAAATGTAATTCCAATAAAATGATAAAATTCTAATCTTTCACCTAATAAAACAAAAGCTAAAATAGCTCCAAAAATTGGCATTAAATGTGTAAATTGCCCAGCTTTATTTGCTCCTATTGCAATAGTAGATTCATTCCAAAAATAAAAAGATAATAGAGAAGGGAAAATCACCATATACATTAATGAATATAATACCTCATCAGAACTAACAAACGAAAATTCAAAACTAAATCCCTGTAAGCTAAACAGAATATATAAAATCACTATTCCTATAAATGTTGTAATACTTAAAAAATCAAAGGCATTTAAATCTTTTGGTTTAAACTTTAACAAAATACAATATAAAGCCCAATCAATACAAGCAAGAATTATCCACAGATCTCCTTGCGTAAACTCTAGGCTAAGAAGGGATGATATACTACCTTTTAAAACTAAGTACAATACTCCAATTGTTGATAAAAAGACTCCTACACTTTGTATTTTACTAATCTTAATTTTTAATATTATTGCTGATAAGACTATAATAAATATTGGTACGGAGGAGTTAATTAACAAAGCATTAGTTGCTGTTGTTGTTTGTAATCCATAGTATAAAAGAGTATTAAACCCAGCAACACCTAAAGCTCCAAATAAAAACAATATTTTAAAATCTTTTTTAAGTGAGTTAATAAGTCTTTGTTTATGTATTATCATATATGGCAGTAAAAGTATAAAAACAAAAAACCATCTAAAAAAAGATAATTGTACAGGTTCAACACTAGAAGATATAAGTCGTCCAAAAATAAAATTTCCAGACCAAAATAAAACAGCTAAAACTAAAAATATATAATATTTCATAAATTACTTTCTAAATTTTTTTGTATTATACTCAAAAAAAAAGGTTCAAGCTGATGCTTGAACCTTTAAATAATTAATTGATTAAATTTTTAGAATTTGTAAGATGTGTATATTCTAAGAATATCATCATCTTTTAAAGCAGCTTTGTTAAAGTCTGCACTTTCATACATGATTTTTGATGAAAAGTTTTTATTATAATCATATTGTAAGAATCCACCAACGGCATCAATCTTTTCATATGGTAAAGTGGCATCATCTGTATTAACTTGCCCATAATAAGCAACCATTAATACATCTGCAATTTTTGTTGCAGCAACCCCAACTAAAGTATCAGTGTCCTTTGTATAAGTAACACTTCCTCCATGTAATGGTAAAGCAGTAAATGCAGCATCAGCACCTGAACCAACACCTGAGTATACTTTTCCATCACTACCAGTTGTTGTATATAAACCTGTTAAGTTAATCATACCAATTGTTCCAGAAGCTTTAAAACCAAACATAGTACCATCTACATTACTATCTGTTGTATCATAGTACTGTGCTGATAAATCGATTCCAGCAATTTTATAATATGCATCTAAATATAAAGCATCTTTATCACTAGCAGATGTATTACCTTTTACATCTAAGTATTGTACAGTTAATGTTAAATCTTTCACTGATTTATTCTCAGCTAATATAGAATAAGCACCATCTTCTACTTTACTTTTAGTAAACTCACCTGCTCCACCATTTCCGTCTGTTCTATCTTGATATTTACCTGCATATATAGCCATTAATTTAGTTTGAGGTAAATCAGTGTTAGTTAAAGTAAAACCTTCAAAAGATTGTTTTATCATTCTAGAACCAGATCCTGCGATTAATGGTGTTTTAATATACTGTCTACCAATCTTAGCTGTTGTATTAGACATTGTATAAGATAGATACGATTCTGACATTACAGAACCAGATGCATCCATAGTATTAGCAAAGTTGTTTGTACCTTCAGTTGAAATATCCGATACATGTGAAGTTTGGAATGTTACTCCCCCTTTAAATCCATAAAAAGAATCTGTGATAACATTTAAGTTACCACCAAAAACTAATATAGAATCACTTTTACCATCAGCTAAAGGTTTTACATCAAAATACTGAGCTTTAATCTCACCTTTTACTTTTGCATTTGCGAATGCTTCAGATAAACTGTCTGCACATGCACTTGATGAAACTAATAAACCAGCTGCCAAACTTAATTTTGTAATTTTTTTCATTTACTCTCCCTAGACTTCGAAATTTTAATTAGACTACATAAACACGCGCTACATAACTTTATTATCTAAAGTTTTGTCCTGTACCCTATGAATTTCTATTCTAATGGAAAAGTATCGCAAAATTATCGCGATTTTATAGTTTTTAGTAATAAATACAGTACAAAAAGGAAGCTAATTTTGTACTGTATTAGTAAGCATTTGATAGGTTAACTCTGAAGTTGTATGATATATAGTTAAAATCACAAGTTTATTCTATTCGTAAAGGAGAACACGAACTTAAAAGCAAAATATTTAGGTACGACAACTTCAGCTATTATATTTTTATACCACTTGTACCTATTACAAATATAATATTAGTAAAAATAAATCGCTTATTAATCGCAAGACACACTATTTATTTTCTTTAATGATAAACTCTAATAAATAAGATATTGTTTTAGTATATGCACTATCAATATTTTGTTTTTTATTATAGTTTATTACTACAGTACATATCTCATCTATTTCTAATTCTCTTTTGAATTCTCTATCTACTAACATTGAAGGTTTTATTGAATCAAAGTTTTTAATTAATTCATACATTTGATTTAATTCATCTTCATTTATATTCACATTACAAGCTTTTGCAGCACTTACTGTTTCTTTCATTAAACCATATACTAAAGATGAAAGTTTCTTATCATTCATTAGTATTCCCGTTTTAATCTCTAAAAGAGCACATATTGCATTTACACCATTATTTATAATTAACTTTTTCCATAACTCTTTATTTATATCATCTACTACTTCACTATGAATTCTTGAGTTATTTATAGTTTTATTTAACTTTTCTAGAAAGGATGTATTTTCTTTTGTTTTATAAATAGCTCCAATTAGAGTTTCAACATTTCCTGTTGCTTTTATAATATGAGCACCTATTTTTCTAGTAAGTCCACCTAATACTTTCTCTTTTGGAAAGTATTCACATAAAACCTTTTCATTCTCTACACCATTTTGTAAGGATAAGAGGTATGGTGATTTCTTTATATTTGATAATTTTTGAGATAGTTCTTTACATATGATTCTTGTAGAGTTTGATTTTGTAGTTAATATTATTACATCTATATTTAGTGAATTAAAATTTATATCTTTTAACTCACTAACCTTTACATTCTCAAAAAAAGAAAAATCAGGGTGTTCAACTTTTAAGCCATTATTCTTTATGGCTTCCAAGTGAGTTCCCCTGGCAACAAAAGTCACTTCATTGGATGAATTTAATAATCTAGCACCATAAAATGCACCAATTCCACCAGTACCTAAAATTAGAAAATTCATCTTTTCTCTTTATACTAAAAAGAAGTCTTCAAGTAATTTATTGAATCTATCTTTATGTTCAATTTGAGACCAGTGTCCACATTGTCCAAAACCATGTAATTGAGATTTTTCAATTAGACTATGTAATCTTGTAGAGTTCTCAAAAGGAATAACCTTATCATCTCTTCCATGAATAATTAATACCTCTTTATCAATAGCTTTAATATCTTCTTCCTTTGAAGCCATAGCACTTACACTACTTTGTCTTGGACTTGGGAACATAGAACCAAAAGATTCTTGGAAACCTTCTCTTATACTTGCTTCATATCTCATTTGTGCTAATTCATCTGTTACTAATACTCTTGAATATGCAAAAGTATCAAGTAATGATCTCATATTCTCTAAAGAAGGAGTATATCCCCATGCTTGATCAAGTCCTGCTGTTAGTTCAAAATCAATTCCCATAGCCCCCATAAGCACTACTTTATTTAATCTTTCAGGGTATTTAATAGTTAAAGCTAAAGCTAAAGCCCCACCAAATGAGTTTCCAACAATATTAAATTTCTCAATATTTAAAGCATCCATTAAATCTATTGCTTGTTTAACCCATACATCCATAT
>DKNG01000183.1 GCA_002470185.1 Arcobacter sp. UBA7394
TGCCATTTTAGTTGCATTTTGTGCATTGTTTCTAGTAATAGAAGTAATCTCTTCAACAGCTGCTGAAGTTTCTTCTAATGATGCAGCTTGTTCATTTGCTTTAGCTGCTAAATTGTGCATAGAATTTTTCATAATTGAAGCATTGTTTTCTAAACTTTGACCATTTTCTAGGTTTGTTTTTGCTGAGCCTGCTAGTGAAGTTCCAAGAGAATTTACACTTTCTACAACCTCTAACATTGTATCTTTTAATTTGGGATTAACATGAATTTGAATTGTATAATCATCATTTGCGTATGAATTAACTACATTTCTTAATTCAGTCATATCACTTTCTACTGAATTAAGCATTTGATTAATTGTACCTTTTAGAGTATGAATCATTGGGTTAGTTGTATTACTTTTAATTCTACAATTGTATGTACCTTGTTCAACTTTATCTAGGTTTAATACTGTTTCACCTAATACTTTCATATCAACTTTAATTTGATCTTCCGTTGATTGTATTAATTGATTCCACTCATTAAACATTTTATCAACTTTGGCATTACCAGTTGATTCAACATATTCGAACTTATTTTTTCGATATTGTACTAGCTCAACAAATTGCTTAAAGTATGCATTAATTATTTCTAATTGAGCATTTGATACTGATCCAAACATATTCTCCCCTTTGATTATATTCAATTATCTTATTTCTGTATTAAATATATATTTAAAATGTATAATATAATATTATTTTTTATATTAAAAATATATTTAAAATGACACAAATATATAGAAAAAATGACAATTTTTTTCCATTGATTAAATAATAGAAAAAAATTGCAATATAAATTACTAATTTAGTTATTTTATAGAAAATAAAGATAAAATACTACAAAAAATTATTTTATTGGATTGTTTATGAAATATATAAAATCAGCATCATTAGATTCCTTAGATGCTTTATGTGTCAATGTTGAAGCTACATTTACAAAAGGTTTGCCATCGTTTACAATTGTTGGTTTGATTTCAACAAGTATTAGTGAATCGAAGGAGAGAGTAAAGTCAGCATTATTAACAAATGATTTTAAATTTCCTCCTTTGAAAATAATTGTAAATCTTTCCCCTTCTGAAATAAAAAAGAAAGGCTCCCATTTTGACCTATCAATTGCTTTACTTATTTGTTTATACAATGAAAAAAATATTAATTTAGAAGATTATTATATTTTTGGAGAATTAGGATTAGATGGAAAAATTAAAGATACATCATCCATTTTTCCCATAGTTTTATCTCTCGCAAAACAGAAGAAAATTGATTCTATTTTAGTATGTGAAGAAACAGCAAAAAAAATATCAAAAATACCTAATCTTAAAATATATGTAATAAAAGATATCTCATCTGCAATTGATTTTTTTAAATCAAATGATAAAGAAAAATATAGATTTAAAAAAGATGAAATGTCATTTGATAAAATTAATATTAACAATGAGAATTTTTATTTTGATAAAAATTATGATGAAGATTTTTCTGATATTTTTGGTCAAGATATTCCAAAGTTTGCTGCGCTTGTTAGTGCTGCTGGAAACCATAATTTGCTTATGGAAGGAAGTCCAGGATGCGGTAAATCTATGATTGCTAAAAGATTGAAATATATCATGCCTCCCATGAGTTTAGATGAAATACTAGAAAAAGCAAAACTGCAAGCTTTGGATTTCAAAGATGTTGATTTTATTCCCTTAAGAAGTTATCGCTCACCTCATAATAGCAGTACTAAGTCTTCAATATTTGGAGGAGGAAGTGCTAATGCTAAAATTGGGGAAATAGCACTATCAAATAATGGAATTTTATTCTTTGATGAATTACCTCATTTTTCAAAATCAGTTCTTGAAGCACTAAGAGAACCATTAGAAGATAATAAAATTTTAATCTCAAGAGTTAATACAAAAACTACCTATGATACAAAATTTACTTTTATTTCAGCTATGAACCCATGTCCTTGTGGAAATTTACTTTCAACAATAAAAGAGTGTAGGTGCAATGAAATGGAAATACAAAGATATAAAAATAGACTTTCAGAACCTTTTTTGGATCGTATCGATTTATATGTAGTTATGAATGATAGTTTTAAAGATAATAAGAATAAAGTTAGCTCAAAAGAGTTACATGAAAGTGTAATAAAAGCATTTATTGTTCAAAAACAAAGAGGGCAAAAAGAACTTAATGGAAAATTAAGTGATAAAGAGATCAAAAAATATTGTGTATTAGATGATACATCATCAGAACTACTAGAAAAAGCAATTGTAAATTATCAATTATCTTTTAGAAGTATTAACAAAGTTCTAAAAGTTGCAAGAACAATTGCTGATTTAAATGGTAATGAAAAAATAGAAAAAACAGACCTTCTAAAAAGCCTAAATTTTAGAAGAAGATAATGAATTTATTTGTATTACCACTTTGTAAACACAAAAATGGTATTATCTCTTTTAATTAAATAAGCTAAAGAAATAGCTTGAGGAGAAAAATTAATGACTAAATGTGGTTATGTATCTGTTGTAGGTCGACCAAATGCAGGGAAAAGTTCACTGCTTAACTGGCTTGTAGGTGAAAAAATTGCAATGGTATCACACAAGGCGAATGCAACAAGAAAAAGATCAAATATTATAGTTATGCATGAAGATGACCAAATCATCTTTGTAGATACACCAGGTATTCATGAAACAGAAAAGCTAATAAATCAGTTTATGTTAGAAGAAGCCTTAAAAGCGATGGGTGATTGTGATTTAATTCTTTTCTTAGCCCCTGTTACTGATAAATTAACACATTATGAAGATTTCTTAGTAAAAAATAAAAAGAATGTAAAACATGTTTTATTACTTACTAAAATTGATAATGTTAGTAATGAAGAAGTTTTAGCAAAAATGAAAGAATATGAAAAATTCTCAGATAGATACGAATCTGTAATCCCAGTTTCTATTAAAAAAGCTACAACTCATGCTAATATTTTAGACAGTGTAGTTAAACATTTACCTGAACACCCATATTTATTTGATCCTGAGATCATGACTACTGAACACTTAAGAGATATCTTCAAAGAGTTTATTAGAGAATCAATTTTTGATAATATTTCTGATGAAATCCCTTATGAAACTGATGTTTTAGTAAATAAAGTTGAAGAAAAGCCAGGTGTTGATGTAATTAAGGCAACTATTATTGTTCAAAAAAGTACTCAAAAGGGTATGATTATTGGAAAAAATGCTAGTGCAATTAAAAGAATTGGTAAAGATGCTAGATTAAAAATCGAAAAATTAACAGGTAGAAAA
>DKNG01000131.1:0-6905 GCA_002470185.1 Arcobacter sp. UBA7394
AAGGTTCAAATACTTTATCTATAATATCATCAGGTATACCATAAGCATTATCTCTTATTTTTATAATTAGATTTTCTTTTTCTTCATATACATCTATGAAAATAAATCTTTTATCTTCCCTTTGTTCAAGAAGAGCATCTCTTGCATTATTTAAAATATTTATTAGAACCTGTAAAAGCTCATTTTCTAAAGCTAGTACTTTTGTATCACTTATATCTTTTATTATCGAAATATCATGGTTTGTAAACTGTGCAGATACAATTTTTAGAGTTTTATCAAATACATCGTTTATTAGAAATTCTGTTCTATCCTTATTATGTTGGAAGAACTTTCTAAAGTCATCAATAGTTTGAGATAAAAACTGAGTAGTATTATTAATATTATCCATAGCCTCATAGAACTCTTCACTAGATAAAGAATCTAACTCTTTTTTTAGTTTCATACCAGTTGAAAGTGTGGAAATCAAGCTTAATGGTTGTCTCCATTGATGGGCAATATTACCTAACATTTCCCCCAGAGATGCCATTTTTGATTGTTGAGATAATACATAATCTTTCTTTTTTAATTCACTTATATCTTGAGCAATTGCATATATAATTTTACTCTCTTTTACAGCAACACCAGACCAAGCTAAAGTTTTAATCTTACCATCTTTACTTACAAATCTATTCTCAAAGTTATATAGTTTTTTACCTTTAATTACTGAATCTAAAGCTTTATGAGAAATTTCAACATCAGTTTTGTGTATATATTCAAAAAGTGTCTTACCAATAAGCTCTTCTGCCTCATAACCTAATATTTCTGAGCAGGCAGGATTTATCTTGATAATTTTTCCATCATAATCAGCAATTAATAAAATATTTAAAGACAGGCTAAAGAAACTTTTCCAATTAGATTCAATAAGCGTATTTCTCGTTGTATCATACAATGTCCCAGCAACTCTTAAAAATTTTCCTTCTTCATCATAAAAACACTTTCCAGTCTCTTTTATATATTTTATTTTTCCATTATTTAGAAGTAATCTATATTTCATTTCATGGTCTGTTCTATTTTTGATAACATCATCAAAGTTATCTAAAACCATCTGCTTATCCGCAGGATGTATAAAGTTTATGTACTCTTCATAAGATAGTTCCTTCTCTTCTATTTCTAAAATAGAATAGACCTCACTTGATAAGAAAATAGAACCTGTTTGTTTATTAAATTCCCAACTACCTATATGATATTGTTTTTGGGCAAAGTCTAAATTTTCTTTTGTTTTTTCTAATAAAGAAATTGTTTTATCAAGATTCTTTTTTGCTATAAACTCTTCTGTAACATCTTGAATAATAGCAAAAATTGCAACTTGCCCTTCATATTTTGTAGGTGTTGAAAATACTTTTACGTCTACAATCTCTCCTGATTTTAGTTTGTGTTTTGCTTTATTTTCTCCAAAACCATCAGCTATTACAGAATTTATTACCTTTGAAACAAATACTTTACCTTTAATATTTATATCTGAGGCATTAAGCTTTTTGAATTCTGAATGGGAATATCCATAGAACTCTTCTGCTGACTTATTTGAATTTAGTATATTTAAACTATTTGGATCCATTACTAATAACATTGATCTATTATTATAAAAAAGTTCTCTAAACTGTTTCTCTTTTTTTAACATCAATTCGTAATAATACTTCTCTTTTGTTATATCCCTATGAGAACCAATCATTCTTATAGCTTTTCCTGATTTATTGAAAAATACTTTTCCTTTGTCATCAATCCATATCCAACTATTATCTTTGTGTCTTAATCTATACACTACAGAATAGTATTCTGATTTGCCAGATAAATTAAACTCTAGTTCCTTATCAACTAAAGCTTTATCATCAGGATGAACTTTTTCATACCATTTTTCATAATTATTTTCAAACTCATCATCACGATAACCTAACATTGATTTTAAACTAGCAGAATAATAAACCTCATTAGTAAGAAGATTCCAATCCCAAACTCCATCTTGAGTAGCTTCCATTAGATATCGATACTGTTCTTCTTTTTTTTCTAATTCTCTTTGGTATTTTTTATTTATTTTATTTTCTAATATCTCTTTTTCTAATATTAAATTTTCACTCATATATTTTGATATTTTTTTATATAGATAAACAAGAAGAATAAAAAATAAAATTAAAGTAAGAGAATTAAGAATTAATGCATTTTTCAAATGTTCTTGAGCCTCTAATTCTAAAAAATCTTGTTCTTTTTTGATTATATTTTCAAGTCTATTTAGAGGAATTCCAGTGGATACAACCCAATTTAATCTAGGATATAATTTAGAATAAGATAATTTTTCACTAATATTATCACTATTTAACTCTTTGAAAAAGTATTTAAAAAATAATTCACCATTAGCATTTATTCCATTTAATTCTGTAAGATATGGTTTATTACCTAAAATATCAACATCAAAAGTAGATAATTTTTTACCTTCTGTTTCTTTTAGATTAGCATGAAGAACTCTAATAGCATAATCTTTACCACCTTGATAATCTAAGATTTCATTAATCCACATATATCTTTTGTTTTTATTATCTACCAAATATAATATTTTTTTGATTTTTTTTAAAAGTTCATTTTTTATTGTTTTATTTTTAATATATAAAGTTAAAGTATTGTTACTTATATTAAACTCTTTAAATGCAAGTGTTTTAGATTTTAATACACCTTTTTTCAATAAGATTTCTTTGTTATTATACATACTTTCTAAAGAGTCAATAGAAATCCCACTTTTATTTAATTCAATAAGTTTTTTCTTTTCTTCATTTAATATATCTTCTTTACTATCAATGATTTCATCAAGTAATGTATCTATAAATAAAATACTTTTTTTTACATTCTTTTCCATACTATTTTTATAAGATTCCATAGTTAGATTTTCAAGATTTGAAATACTTACTTTGTAGGATTTATCATGAGAGTTTATTTCAAAATAAGCAGTTGAAAACATTATGCAAGTAGAGATTGTTAGAATAGAAATTATTAGATATTTTATTTTATTTTTCATATTAATATACCTTCGATAATGATATTATACAAAAATAATCTATTCTAAAATATAAAATTAAAGAGTAAGTGATTTAATCATATAATATCAATTACAATTAAAAAATCCAAATGGAGATTATATGTTAAAAAATTTAATACTTATTTTATGTATTCCTTTATTATTATTAAGTCAAGAAGTACAAGAGAAACCTGTTGAGTTAATAAAAACTGTAAAAGAAACAAAAGAAATAACAACAAAAGATGATGTAAATACAAGCAATCTTAAAAAAATTGAAATTGAAACTAATTTAGAAGATATCTCAAATCTTACAGAAGAAGAACAACAACTTAAACTTCAAAATAAACTTTTAAGTGACGTAGTAGAAAATATCAATAATGAGTCTTTTCTAAAAACACTAAATAATAATAAAAAATATGCAAATGAGTTAAGTTTATTAACAAATAGAATCAATATTAATACAAAAGCGCAAAATGTATTAGCAGTAAAAAGAGATCAATTAGAAGTATATTTAATCAAAGAAAAACAAACTTATGAAGATACTCTAAAAAATATAATCATTGCAAAACAAGAGTACAAAGATAAAAAGTATATAGCAGAGTTGTTAACTAATGCAATAACAACTATAAAAGCAACGCCAATATCTGAATATACAAGTGACTATGATAAAGAAAAACTTGTATCAAATACTATATCTACTGCTTTTACAAAAAATTATGTAGAATTATATAATCACAATCATACACAACTATTTGTGCTTCAATATTTAGCTGAGAATATTACTAAGTTTAGAAAATCAAACTTTATTATTGATGAATTTAATCTTCAATACTTAGTAAATCAAATTGACTCAATTCAAGGTATTTCATTTATTTCTAATCTAACATCTTATTATCTAAAATTCTCTATTGGAGAAATAGTTGTTGTTTTATTTATCATAATGTTTTTTAGGCTATTAAATATCAAAATTATTTCCCTTTTAGCTACATTCTTAGCTAGATTATTTGTAAAATCAAAACATGAAGATAGTGAGACTATAACTGAATATTTAAGACAATCTATAAATAGCCCGCTAATTTATGCTCTATATCTTTTAGCTCTTCAAATATCTGTATTTATCCTAGTAAAAGACCCAATCTTAATTGATAAAATCATGCCTTGGATTAATACACTATATATTGCTCTATTAACATGGGCTTTATATGCCATTTTAAATAATAGTATTAATATCTATGCGCACAGTTTGTTAGAAACATATCCAAATGTTAGAAAAGAGATGATTGCTTTTATATTAAAAATCATCAAAATAATTCTTGTACTATTTGTGATTCTGTTTTTATTTTCTCAATTAGGAATTGATATTAAAGCAATAGCAGCTTCTCTTGGAGTTGGTGGTATTGCCATTGCATTGGCATCTAAAGACACTTTAGCAAATTTCTTTGGTTCATTAAACATCATGACAGACAACTCTTTTTCACAAGGAGATTGGATTAGAACAAGTGATATTGAAGGAACTGTTGTTGATATTAGAATGAGAACTACTAGAATTAGAACATTTGATAATGCGATGATTACAGTACCAAACTCTCAGCTAGCAAATACACATATTATGAACTGGTCAAAAAGAAAAATTGGTAGAAGAATCAAAATGAGTGTTGGTATTACTTATGAGAGTAAAATGGAAGATATTGTAAAACTAAAAGATGATATTTATGAAATGTTAAATAATCATCCTCATATAGCAACAGATAAAACAGCAAGTCAATCTCCTTCAAAAAAATTCGAAGCAATTAAAAAAGAAGATTTACAAGGTATCAAAAGAACCCTATTAGTTTATGTAGATGAACTTGATTCTTCATCAATAAATATTTTAGTTTATTGTTTTTCAAGAAGTCCAAATTGGGAAGATTGGTTAACAGTAAAAGAAGATGTAATTGTAAAAATATCACAATTAGCAGAACAAAACAATTGTAATTTTGCATATCCAACTCAGACACTATGGTTAAATAAGTAATTTTACTTAAATAAATGTATATTTTACACAATATAGACATTATAGAAGAAAGATAACAAATACTTTACTAAATTATAAGTTCAATTTATTTATAATTCTCCTCACACGAGGAGTTTAGAAAATGAGTATTCAAAAGAAATCATTTGTTTTAGTAAGTACATTTTTTGTTTTATTAGTATTAAATGCATTAGGTTTGTTCTTTTCAATGGATAAAATCAAATATTCCAATGAACATTTAATTGAGCGAGCACAAGTAACAGAAGCATTTTTAGATATGAAGTTTCTGCTAAAAAATCTTCAAGAAGTCTCAACTGATTCTGCACTAGTAGGAGATGAAGAAGGACTATATGTATTAGATGAATTAAAAGAAAAATATACAAAGTTATACCAAGAGATAAATAAACTTCCATTAACAAAAATAGAGAAAGATCAACTATCAAATATAAATAAAAAGTTTGATCCATATTTTCAATCACTAAAGAAAATGGCACAATTTGGAATAGATAGAACAGTCTCAAGAGATAACTCTATTGATGAAATGAGTTCATTTGATAAAGCAGTATCAAGTATTGAAAAAGATCTAGATAATATCAAAGCTTTAGATGAAATCAGTCTTTTAAATCTTAAATACCATATTGTATCTATTCAAGAAATTTTAACAGATGCATTAGCAGTTGGAGAGATATCTGGATTTAAAGATGTAGATGATATAAGCGCTGATTTAAGTGAAGAGATAGATAGTCTAACAGCTATATACCCTGTATTAAAAGCAAAATTAAAACACCTTAAAACTGATGTAGACAAAATGTCAAGTATTGGTAAAACAATGGCATTAAAAGGTAAAACTTTTAATGAAATGACAGATAATGTAAATGCTGAAATGATTAGAGTTGATGAATACTTTGATTATATTGAATCAACAATCAGAAATATTATAAAAACGCAAAAACAGTTAAATAAAGAAACAATTCAAGAAAGTGAAGATACTTTACACAGCTTCCAAAATGTAGCTATTGTATTAAATATACTATTTTTAATTGCTGTTATTTTCCAAATGTTTACAGTAAAAAATATTTTAAATAATATTAAAAAACTAGACAATGGTGTAAGAAACCTAATCAATTCTGAAAATGCAAATAAAATTGATATCCAATCAAATGATGAAATTGGAAATATTAGTAATAATTTCAATAAATACATTGATAAAATTGATGAAGAATTAAAACAAGATATCAGAGTAATTAATGAAGCTAGAAATATCATGGGGAAAGTAAATGTTGGTCTTTATAATGAAAGAATTCAGTTAAAAGCAAGTTCAAAAGCAACAAGTGATTTAATTGATGAAATTAATAATATGATTGGAACTACACAAACAAATCTTACTACTCTATCAGAAGCATTAATTGCATTAGCAAATGCAAAATATGACCAAGATATTCCAAGAATCCAAGGGGTAACAGGTCTTATTGCATCACTTCTAAGTGGTACAAAAGTAACTCAATCTACAATTAATGAAGTAATGGCCTTAATTGATAACTCAAATAAAAGATTAACATTTAGTGCACAAGATTTATCAACAGCATCAGAAGAGCTAAGCAAAGCTTCTAATCAACAAGCAGCAGCGCTGGAAGAAACAGCCGCAGCCATAGAAGAAGTAACATCAACAATTGCTGCTAGTAGTGAAAACGCTGCTAAAATGTCTGAGTATGCAAAAGAAGTAACTAACTCAAGTGAAGAAGGGAAAGAACTAGCTTCTAAAACTTCTATATCTATGGATGCTCTAAGTAATGAAGTAAACACTATTAATGAAGCAATTACAGTAATTGACCAAATTGCATTCCAAACAAATAT
>DKNG01000131.1:7021-7891 GCA_002470185.1 Arcobacter sp. UBA7394
GTAGTTGCACAAGAGGTTAGAAATCTAGCAGCTAGATCTGCTGAAGCTGCCAATGAGATTAAAACTTTAGTTGAAAGTGCTACAAGCAAAGCAAAAGAAGGTAAAGAAGTATCAGCACTAATGATTAATGGTTTTAATAAACTTGATACAAATATTAATACTACAATTGAGTTAATTGCTGAAGTTGCAAATGCTACAAGAGAACAACAAGAAGCAATGAATCAAATTAATGATACGGTAAACTCTCTTGACCAAGCAACACAAAGTAATGCTCAATTATCATCAAATATTTTTGATATGGCAAGAACTACAAAAGACTTATCATTACAACTTCAAAGTGCAGTTGATAGAACTACATTTAATCCTGATGCAAAAAGAAGGGTTTGTAATACAGACTTTATTTTTGATTTAAATAAACTAAAATCAGACCATATTAACTTCAAAAATGTAAACTTCTGCGAATGTAAAGTAGATAATAAATTTGTAGTAAAAGATCATACTCAATGCGATATGGGTAAATGGTTAATTGCAAGTGAAGAGCAAGGCTTAGACTTTACAAAAGGTGAATTATGGAGTGAAATAAAAGACACTCATCAAAAATTCCACCATATGGTACAAGATACAGTTGATTTATATGCTGAAGGTTATGATAATGGTCAGATTATTGCAGTAACTGAAAATATAGAGATACAAATAAATGTAATCTTTGAATTACTTGACAAACTAAAAGAACATAATTGTGATTTACAATTCAAAAAAAATAGATAAGTTTTAAAACTTATCTATTTATCTACTAATAAATCTGCTTTACTTCTAATCTTTTTTTTATGTAAAAACTGTTTTTCTCTATCTGTGAATTTTTCTTCTTTT
>DKNG01000131.1:8049-8843 GCA_002470185.1 Arcobacter sp. UBA7394
ATAGAAAAAGTAAGGTTAAATAGTATTATCACCCACTTTGAAATCAAGGCTAACTCTAAATATTGTAATAGTTTTTTTAGTTTAAGATACTCTATTAAATCCCCATAAATAGCATTTGCAAATAGAGCTACAATAAGAAGAAGAAAGATTAAAATTACTCTTTTTCTAAACTTATATAAGTAGTACCAAAATAGTGCTGATTTTACTTGTTTAAACATTCATTATCCTAAACAAAGAAGTTTAGACCAAGAGCAGCAAGGGCAACTACTAAAGACTTAGTTTTTAAATCATCTACAATTTTTCTCTCTTCATCTGCAATAATTACTTCTAATTCATCATCTGAATAATCATCAAAAGTTTTATGGTTTTCAACTAATCTAGCTTTTGTAGCTAAGACTGCTTTTTCTCTAATTTTTGCATTTACAGCGTCTTTTAGTTGTTCACTTTTTATTTTTGGATAATCAAAGGCAGAAGTTGCGTTCTCTCGTGCTATATTTAGTAATTTGTTTGAATTCTCTTTTAGTTTATCTTTTAGACTCATATTATATCACTTATTAATTTTTTATTATTATATCATTTATGTATTAACGAAATGATAACTAGTCGTTTTTGAGCTCACTAGCACTTTTGATAATATCAATACCAAATTTAGTTCTTAGTTTTTGTACTTGGTCTGTTAATTCTTTCTTTTTTAAATCACCTTCATATTCAAAAAGATTATAAGTATATTCATTTGTTTTAGCAAAATTTGATACAGTGATTGAAAGCTGAACAACTCCATGTGTTGGATGAAT
>DKNG01000045.1:0-2902 GCA_002470185.1 Arcobacter sp. UBA7394
GGTTTTCTCATTGAATAATTCATTGCAGTTTTACCATCAGGAGTATCCATTCTATATGCTTCATCAGCAACAGATTTCATAGTGTCTGCAAATACTTTGAAGTTTGCAGCTCCTCTTGGAATATCAATATGTCTAGCAATTGAGTATGGTTTTCCAGTATCTAAACACTCAGCTTCTAGAAAATCATCAAATCTTCTATCCATTTCATTTGCTAATTCATACATTAAAGCTATTCTGTCATTTAGCTTCATTTGCCCCCATTCACCTGTTAGTGCAGCTTTTGCAGCAGCAACAGCTGCGTCTACTTCTGGTTCTCTACCTAATGCAACTTTTGAGATTAACTCTGCTGTTGCTGGGTTATAATTATCAAAGAACTCTCCACATTGTGAGTCCATAAATTGTCCGTTAATATAGTGTTGTACTTTATTCATTATTGTAATCCTATTTTTTCTATTGCATATTGTGCGCAAATAATATCTTCTTCTTCAGTTCCACCAGAAACACCAATAGCTCCTACTTTTACGCTATTTTCAAATATTGGTAGTCCTCCACCAAAAGGTATAAGTCTATTCCTATTTGAAAAACCCTGTTCAAGGTGTGGTGCTTCTTTAAAAATATCTGTCCATTGATTTGTTGCAAATCCAAAACTTGCACTTGTGTAAGCCTTATCTTTTGCTATTTGCATTGAGTGAATAAAAGAATCATTCATTCTTAAAAAAGCTAATTCTAATCCTGCATTATCTGTAACACTTACATTTATTTCTATATTTAAATTTTCTGCTTTTTTTATTGCCATTTCACAAGCAGCAAAAGCTGCTTGATATGTAAGGCTTTTATTAACCTGAGTCATTTATTCAATCCTATGTATAAACATTTGTGAATGATTCAACAGGCTGATTTGTATGGTAGAAAATACCTTTCCATAACTCATCTTCTGTCCATGTAACTGTTGGCATATCTGGATAAACTGCATATCCAAGACCTGCAAATGTTTCATTTCTATTTCCTGATGGGTCAAAGAAATAAATTGTATTTCCTCTAGTAATTCCATGTCTTTGAGGAGTAACGTCAACTTTTACATTTCTTTTACCTAATACATCAGCAGCTTTTAGAATATCTGCCCAATCATCTAAGAAGAATGCAAAGTGATGTAATCCTGTTTCAGGACCACCAACAAAAGCGATATCATGAGGAGTATTTCCAGCACTTAACCAAGTTGCTAATTGAACAGAACCATCAGGTCCTACTACTACTTGTTCAGCTAGTTTCATATCAAATACTTCAACCATTAATTGAGTATTTTGTGCAACTGTATTAATTCCATTTTCAGGATCTAAAGGACACATTAATAAGGCATGATCTAACCAATGCGTTCCAACACCAGTTAATCCATCAGGCCAAGGCTCAGGATTAGTAGTACCAACATCTTTACCAACAAAATCTTTTTCAGCATATAAAATAAAATCATGTCCAGAAGGAAGTTTGAAGTTCAAAGTCCTACCACAGAAAGGAACTGCTTCCGCAGCTTTCATTGTTGTATCAATACCTCTCTCTTCAAGTTTTAAAGCTAGTTCATCTAAATCTGAATCTTTTTCAACTTTATAAGCAATATCATTCATTCCAGCACTTTCACTAGGATTTAGAACAACTGAATACTTATCCCACTCATCCCAACACTTAAGGTAAACTCTACCCTCTTCATCTTCATGAGTAATTCTCATATCCATTACGTTTGTGTAATATTTTTTTGACTCTTCAATATCAATAGCATTAATACTAATATGCCCAATTCTCATAATTCCCATTTCTTCTCCTTAAGTTTTTATACGAAGCCGTATTTCTTTTTTTCTTCTACTCTTTTACATTGAGGTTTTCCAATAAATTCAAACTCAACATCTGATTTTGGAATAGCTCTACAAGCAAGAACAAAACCAGATTCTTTTTCATCTTCTGTTATATATTTTTTACTCATAGATAAGGTTTCAATTTCCCCATCTAAAATTTTGATTTTACAAACACCACATCCACCACCATGGCAACCATTTGGTGCAAGTGATACTCCACCTTTTGCCATACAGTTTAAAATGTGATCTTCATTACATGAATCAAAGCTTTTATTATTTCCAAGCATTTTAATTTGGTATTTTGAACCAGCCATTTATATATCCTTTAAAATAATCAATTCATAAAGAATGATATTTTTACTATTCAAACTATACTTGAAAAGATTCGCAGAAAAATCGCAATTTTTACTTTTCTAAACTAATTCATAAATCAATTTTATACTCAAGAAAAATGGTATTAATGAAAAGATTTTTTTAAGTAATTTACTAGACATTTTATGAGCAAGTTTTACCCCTATTGGTGCGGTAAATACGCTAGCTAGTGCAACAAAAAATATTGCAGGAAGAAAAAGAAAACCTATTGTGTAATCAAGGCTTGTATGATTTATCATATAACCATTTATCATGTAACCTAAGGCACCTGATAAAGTTAAAATAAATCCAATAGCAGAGGAAGTACCAATTGCTTTTTTTATATCGATACCTTGTGCAAGTAAATAAGGAACAATAAACATACCACCTGCAACAGAAATCAGTGCAGATAAAATCCCAAAAATTGCACCTGAAATATAATGTATTCTTTTTGAAAACTCTTTTTCTATATTTTTTGGAGCTGAGCCAAAAAACATATTAATAGAAGTTAAAAACATAAAAATTGCAAAAATTATGGCAAGGGTAAAAGAGCTTAAATATGAAGCTAAAAAAGAAGCTAGAAAAGTTCCTACAATAATAGAAGGAACTAGTAATTTAAACATATCCCATAAAACTGCTTGTTTTTTATGCTGAGCTAACATAGAAGAAAAAGAAGTAATAGCCATAATTCCCATTGAAGTTCCAAT
>DKNG01000045.1:3024-4819 GCA_002470185.1 Arcobacter sp. UBA7394
CCACCGATACCAAAAAGTCCTGAAATAAAACCTACAAATGCACCTAATAAAATAAATTGAATTATAATTGATATATCAAACATATATATCCTTTGAAATGTGAGAAGAAATAGAGTTAAAAACTCTATTTCATTTAGATTGATTTAAATAGTGGAGAACGCTGATTTTCTGCGTTTAAGTCAGCTTTTGAAAAGAATTTTTCTGTATAAATATCTTTCTCAAAAAGTCTTCCTCTCATAAGTGTTGTGATACAAGCATCAAGCATAGGTGGAGGTCCACAAAGATATGCTTTATTTCCTGAGAAATTATTCTCAAAAATTTCAACAGCAGCATCAGTTACAAATCCAGTTCTTCCATCCCAATCTTCTAAATCATCATCTGATAAAACTGGAACATAAGTAAAGTTTTCATATTTTTTCTCTAGCTCAAAAAATAGATCTGAGTAATATAACTCTTCTTGATTTCTTGCTCCATGAAAAAGAGTAATAGGTAAATCACAAGAATTTTCTAACTGCTCTAAAATCATTGATTTAGGTGAACTTAATCCAGAACCACCTGCAAAGAAAATCATTGGTTTTTGTGCTGATTCTCTTACAAAAAATCTTCCATATGGTCCAGATATTTTCCTTCTTGCACCTACTTTTACATTATTGTGAATCCAAGGAGTAGCTTCTCCATCTGGTACTAGAGAAACATTTAACTCAACAACTTTTTTATCATTTGAAGAATTACATAATGAAAAAGCTCTTGGTTCATCAAAACCTGGAACATGATATTGAATATATTGACCTGCTTGGAAATCAATATCATCATCTAACTCAATAAAAATACCTTTTATTCTAGGTGTTAAATCTTTTACTTCAATTACTGTTCCCATGAAATCTTGAACTGCAATAGATTTAGCATCAGGATCTTCGTCAATATCAGCTTCAACACAAGTGTTTTCCATTGGTGTTGCTGTACAAGCTAAACATTTCCCTTCATCTTTTTCCATATCCATTAAAGCAAAAGGTGAAGCAGCACCATAGTCTACTTCTCCTTCTAAGATTTCAACCTTACAAGTTCCACATAATCCATGTGAACAAGCATGAGGGATGTAAACACCTTGTCTTAAGGCTGCGTCAAGGATGGTTTGCCCATCCTCAACTTCAATTACATCACCAGTTGGTTCAATTTCTACTTGGTAAGCCATATTAAATTCCTACTCCATTTAATCCTGTTAAATTTGGTGTTTCAAATCTAACTAAAGATTTATGATCGATTCCATTATCAATTAAAGATTTTTCAAAATCAGGAGTGAATACTTCCCCATTTAATCTCCAAATAACAGAATCATCCCATACTACTTTTTCAAAGTCCGGATGATCTTTATAACAAGATGGCATTACTTCGCTCACTAATGCCCCAAAAGGCATTTGTGGAGGAAGTGGAAATGTCATTGCTGAGTTAATTAACTTATGTTTATCCCAACCTACATATACAAGTTGATTTCCATGATATTTATCAACACTATCCATCATTATTGTTGGGTAATCCCCTTTTGTAACTATTGCCATCTTAAGCTTCTCCTTTCCATTGTTTCCACATTTGTTCATCTTGTGAACCTACGTAATCAAGATTGTCTTGTCCAAATTCAACCTTATACCATTTTAATACCTCTGGTAAAGTTGCTCCTCCACAATTTCCTTGGAAGATTTGGTGAACTGGTAACCAAGACTGTACATATTTTTCTGGCTCATCTTCAAATATATCTTGACAATGATCTGAACAGAAATGGAATCTTTCACCATTAAAT
>DKNG01000011.1 GCA_002470185.1 Arcobacter sp. UBA7394
GTTCTTAAATCTTTATGGAAACGTATTTTAGCTTTATCAATAACTCCTGTACCATTTAGAGATTTTTCAACTATTTTTAAATTTACTAAATCAAATAATCCATGAAATTCATTTAATTTAATATCCCCCGTCACATTATCATACATCCATTCTTCTGCAACAGAGTCTAATCTAAAGAATTTTTTTAGAAATTTCAAACTTTTGAATTTTTCAGAATCCAAGTAAAACTTAGCAATCTTTTTTGTCATTTCAAGTTTAATATTTCCACTTAAGTCTTTATAAAAATACTTCCCATCATGGCTTAGCATATCATTGAAATAATCAATTCTTACATCCCCATCTAACATCAATTTTATATCTTTTAAATATAAAGAATATAAGTTGAAAATCACTTGATTATCCGAGAATTCAAGCTTTGAAGACAAATTGACAAATTTATTATCTAAATATAAAGCTTCATCATTTATATCAATAGTAAATTCATTACCATCAATTTTTAATCTCTCTACATGAATTGAATTAAAAAATTTTAATACTTTTGGAAGAAGTTCTATATTCTTTTTTAAGTCATCATAAGAGTTTTTTACTTTTGATTTTTTTGAGCTAATCTCAATATTTTCAATATCTACAATAAGTTTTTTATCCAATTTTATATAAAATTGCGAAACATTAACATTCCCAAAAGAAAAAGAGTCTATTTTAATGCCAGATAATAACACCGAAGCAAACAAGATTATTGTAAATAAAAGAAAACCTAATAAGAGTTTAGTAATCTTTAACATTATTGAATTTATCCTTATAACGTGTATAGTTGTTTTATTTTATATAACTATTCCTTTAACATCAACAAAAGTATTGTTTATTCCTAAAGGTAGTACTAGTAATATTATATCATATTTAGATAAAAGTGGATTTGAGTTAAATATCGTAGATAAGGTAGTTTTACGTAGTTTAGGTTTTATTCAAAGTGGATGGATTAACATAGATAAAAATCATCTTACTAAAATGGACTTTTTATATAAACTAACAACATCAAAAGCAGCACTTAAAAATGTTACTTTAATTCCAGGGGAAACTTCATATATATTTTTAAAACAATTAGCAAAAAAACTTGATTTGTCAGAAGATAAATTAGTAAAGACATATAAAAAATATGCATATAAAGCTGATGGAAATATATTAGCAGATACATATTCATTACCTTATGGTATGAAAGAAGAGCATCTTGTTTTATATTTATTAACACAAACAAATAAGAAATATGAATCTTTTTCAAAAAAGATATTTGGCTTATATGATAAGAAAAAATGGTATTACTATATAAGCTTAGCATCAGTAATTCAAAAAGAAGCAGCAAGTAAAGATGAAATGCCTATAGTTTCAAGTGTAGTTCACAATAGATTAAGACGTGGAATGAAACTACAAATGGATGGAACACTAAATTATGGTAAATATTCTCATATAAAAGTTACTGCAAAAAGAATTAAAGAAGATAATAGTTCATACAACACATACAAAAATAGAGGTCTTCCTAAAAATCCAGTTTCTGCTGTAAGTTTAGATGCAATTAAAGCAGCAATATTTCCTGTAAAAAGTAAGTACTTATATTTTGTAAAAGATAATAAAACTGGCTTACATAAATTCTCAACATCATATAATCAACATATAAATAACATCAAAGCAAACAGAGGTGTTAAAAAAAGTTACACTAAAATCAAAGCAGTTGAAAGCAAAATAGATAAAGAAGCAAAAAGCATCATGAAGACCGATGTAAGCAAACAAAAGCCCACTTCAATCAAGTCACTTTGGAATAACGTAAAATAATTATTGTGCAAAATTGAAACACCAATATTTTTGAGATAAAAATAAGAGTCGTTTTCAATTAGCACAAACTCAAATAGTGCTATCATATCATCAACATTAAAAATTAAAATTTAGGAAATTACATGTCAAAGATTATTTACACAAAAGTTGATGAAGCTCCAGCATTAGCAACTTATTCTTTCTTACCAATGATCAAAGCTTTTACTAAAAGTTCTGGTATTGAAATGGTTACTAAAGATATCTCATTAGCAGGAAGAATTATTGCTAACTTCCCTGAGAACTTAAAAGAAGATCAAAAAATCGCTGATCATTTAGCAGAACTTGGTGCATTAACTCAAGATCCTTCAGTTAATATTATTAAATTACCAAACGTTTCTGCTTCTATTCCTCAATTAAAAGCAGCAATTGCTGAATTACAATCAAAAGGTTACGATGTACCTAACTATGATGAGTCTGCTGAAATTTCAGCTAGATACTCAAAAATCTTAGGTTCTGCTGTTAACCCAGTATTAAGAGAAGGTAACTCAGACAGAAGAGCTCCAGGGGCTGTTAAAAACTACGCTAAAAATAACCCTCATAGAATGGGTAAATGGACAGCAGAGTCAAAAACTGAAGTTATGCACATGAACGAAAATGATTTCTATGGTGCTGAATTATCAACTACATTTGATGCAGCTGATGATTTAAAAATTTCTTTTGTTGATGCAAACGGAAGTGAAACTGTATTAAAAGCTTCAACTGCTGTAGAAGCTGGCGAAATCATTGATGCAACTTGTATGAGTGCTAAATCATTACAAGAATTCTACCAAACTGCAATTAACAGAGCTAAAGAACAAGATGTATTATTCTCATTACACTTAAAAGCTACAATGATGAAAGTATCTGATCCAATTATGTTCGGATTTGCTGTTAAAGTATACTTCAAAGATTTAATTGCTAAACATGGTGAATTATTTGATTCATTAGGTGTTAACTTCAATAATGGTTTAGGTGACTTATACTCTAAATTAGATCAAGTTGATGCTGATAAAAAAGCTGAAATTGAAGCTGATATCGCAGCAGTTTATGCTGTACAACCAAGACTTGCAATGGTTAATTCTGATAAAGGAATTACTAACTTACACGTACCATCTGATGTTATTATTGATGCATCTATGCCTGCTATGCTTAAAGGTGGTGGTAAAATGTGGAATGCTGATGACAAAGAAGAAGATACAATTGCAGTAATTCCTGATAGATGTTACGCAAGATCTTTCCAAGCAGTTATTGATGATTGTAAAGCTAACGGTACATTAGATGTAACTACAATTGGTACAGTTCCAAATGTTGGTTTAATGGCTAAAAAAGCTGAAGAATATGGTTCACATGATAAAACTTTCCAAGCAGCTGCTGAAGGTAAAATCGTAGTAACTAATAAAGCTGGAGAAGAAGTATTCTCATTTGCTACTGAAGCTGGTGATATTTTCAGAATGTGTCAAGCTAAAGATGCACCAATTCAAGACTGGGTTAAATTAGCAGTTACTAGAGCTAGATTATCTAATACTCCTGCAATTTTCTGGTTAGACGAAAATAGAGCACACGATAGAGAAATGATTAAGAAAGTTAACGCTTACTTACCACAACATGATACTGCTGGTTTAGATATTACTATTGCAGCTCCTGTTGATGCAACTAAAACTTCTTTAGAGAGAATGAGAAAAGGTCTTGATACTATTTCTGTAACTGGAAATGTTTTAAGAGATTACAATACTGACTTATTCCCAATTTTAGAATTAGGAACATCTGCAAAAATGTTATCAATCGTACCATTAATGCAAGGTGGTGGATTATTTGAAACTGGTGCTGGTGGATCTGCTCCTAAGCACGTTCAACAATTTGCTCAAGAAGATTACTTAAGATGGGATTCATTAGGTGAATTCATGGCATTAGCTGCATCTTTTGAACACTTAGCAAATACACAAGACAATGCAAAAGCACAAGTTTTAGCTGATACTTTAGATAAAGCTACTGGAACTTTCCTTTTAAATGACAAATCTCCAGCTAGAAAATTAGGTTCAATTGATAATAGAGGTTCTCACTTCTACTTAACAATGTACTGGGCACAAGAATTAGCTGCACAAACAACTGATGCTGATTTAGCTGCTGAATTTGCTCCAATTGCAGAATCATTAACTTCAAATGAAGATAAAATTGTTTCTGAATTAGTAGCTGGTCATGGTAAAGAAATTGACATGGGTGGATACTACTTACCAAATGATGATTTAGTAGCGGCTGCTATGAGACCATCTGCAACATTAAATTCAATTATCGGATAATCTTATCCAAATTAAAAAGAGAAGAATTTTCTTCTCTTTTTACTCTTCTTCCATTCTAAATCATTTTTTATACTAAATTCTAATTAATCCTAAGAGCGAAAGTGCTATAATACCGCAAAAATTATTTTGTATTAAAGGTACTACTGTGAGCACAAAAAGAGTTGGAATCGTTGGAGTTGGTAATGTTGGAGCTACATTAGCTTTTACAATAGCAGAGAAAAATATATGTTCTTCTGTATTATTAAAAGATATTAGAGAAAATATTGTACAAGCAATGGCTTTAGATATTTCACAAGCTGCAAATGCTGCAAAATCAAATACAATTGTAAAAGCTTGTCTAAGTGATGAAGAATTCAAAGATTGTGATGTAGTTGTAATAACTGCTGGAATTGCTAGAAAACCTGGAATGAGTAGAGATGACTTATTACTAACTAATGCAAAAATCATGAGCCAAGTAATTAATAGTGTAACTACGTTTAATCCAAATGCAATAATAATCATTGTTTCAAATCCTTTAGATGCCATGGTATATACAGCTCTTAAAGCATCAAATTATCCAAGAAATAAAATTATAGGAATGGCAGGTATTTTAGATAGTGCTAGAATGTCCCACTTTATTTTAGAAAAACTAGGCTATGGAGCAGGACAAATAGAAGCTTCTGTAATGGGTGGACATGGAGATGATATGGTTCCACTACCAAATTTCTCAACAGTTGCAGGGGTGCCTTTAAACGAAGTTTTAAAAGATGAAGATATAGAAGATATTGTAAATAAAACAAAAAATGGTGGAGCACAAATTGTAAAACTTCTTGAGACTGGTTCTGCTTATTATGCTCCAGCTTTCGCAACATCTCAAATGGTTGAAGCAATTATTAATGATAAAAAAGAAGTTTATCCTTGTGCTATTAGATTAGAGGGTGAATATGGATATGAAAATATTGTATCTGGAGTTCCAGTTATGCTTGGGAAAAATGGTATTGAAAAAGTAATTGAATTAACTTTAGATGAGAATCAAAAAGAAGAGTTCTCAAAATCAGTAGCATCAGTACAAGAACTTGTAGATACATTAGAAAATAAGTTTTTCTAATAATATTATTATAAGCTAATGAGAATATAATACACACAAACTCCATACAAAATATGTATAATAAAATAAAAAGGCAAAACAAATGCAACAAATTTTTGAAGTTCAAAATGTAAAATGTGGTGGATGTGCCAATACTTTAATTACAGCTCTTAAAGAAGAGTTTGGTGATGTTACTGTTGATTTAGAAGTAAACCCACGAAAAATCACACTTGATATTGAAGATAATAAAAAAGAAGATTTAAAATTAAAACTAAGAAGTTTAGGTTATCCATTAACTAGTGATGAATTATCTGGTTTTGATAAAGCAGCAACAACTGCAAAAAGTTTTGTATCTTGTGCTGTTGGTAAATTTAATGTAGCTACAGGGAAGTAATAATTACACTTAGAGGATATACTATCCTCTTTCCCTAAATCTAAAATCTATACTACAAACAACTTTTCGTATAAATAAATCAGTTTTATTTATAAGATATACTATAATTATTAAAAGAACTTTACTATTTTGCAACAAAGGAATATGTCATGAAAACTTACAGACATGGTCTTAGTATTGGTATTGAAAGAGTTCAAAATAACTTTTTTCTTTCATTAAAAGCTATAGGTAAATTAACTCACGAAGATTACAAAACAATTACTCCCTTATTAGATAATGCGATAAAAGGTATAAAAGAACCTAAAATTAGAGCTTTTGTTGATTGTATTGAGCTAGAGGGATGGGATGTTCATGCAGCTTGGGATGATTTTAAACTTGGATTAAAACATGGAAGTGAGTTTGATAAAATAGCT
>DKNG01000083.1:0-3361 GCA_002470185.1 Arcobacter sp. UBA7394
AAAATAGAACTATTTTTATTTTACAAATGGTTTCTCGATTATGTATCCATAACCTTTATGAGATATAATAAAATCATCATCTTTGATTTTATCTTTTAATCTTTTCATTACTGTTCTAAATGCAGAATCATTAGTGTTAATATCATCCCAAACTTCTTCTTTAAAAGACTCAACAGATACAACTTCTCCAAGACTTTTAATTAATACACCTAAAATATCAGACTCTTTTTTAGATAGTTTAACAATATTCTCTTCATTGTAAAGTTTATCGTTTGAAAGATTATAAGTATATGTTTTATTAATAGTGATTAAATCACCATTTGATTCAACTTCTTTTTTATCTTCCAATACTTCTTTTTTAGCTTTTTGAAGCATCTCCATCATATTGTCAATATTTAATGGTTTAACAAAATATCCTAGAACTCTAAGGTTAATAAGTTTTAATAAATCTTCCTCATTCTTGTGAGCACTAACAATAATAAATCTTTGATTTGGAATAATTGTAAGAATCTCTTCTATCATATCCATTCCATCAATATTAGGCATTTTAAGATCAGTTAAAACTAAATCAAATGTCTTGTTCTCTTTAAAATTATCTTCAATAATTGAAAAACCTTCTTGCCCATCATGAGCAACAACAACTTCATCAAAAATTGTATTCAGATAAAAAGCAAGAGTTTTTCTTGCTACATCTTCATCTTCAACTAATAATACTCTTGTAGTAAAATCACTCATCTCTCTTCTTTCATCTCTTTATTAATAACAAATATTATAGCGAATTTTTTATTAACCTCATAAAGTAATAATAAACTCAACCCCATCTTGGGTATTTATAGCTTCAATCTTCCCATTCATGTTCTTTTCTATAATAACCTTAGACATATATAGTCCTATACCTGTTCCTTGATTTTCAAACTTAGTTGTAAAGTAAGGTTCAAATATTCTCTCAATCACTTTTTTATCGATGTTTCCACAGTTATTTGAAATAGAAATTTTTGTTTTTTCTGCTCTTGTTACATTGATTGTTACTTGTGCTTTGAACTTCTCTTTTTTCTTTTTTAATATTGCTGCATCAGCTGCATTGTTTAGAATATTCACAATTACTTGTTCAAATTCATTTTCATAACTTTCAATTTCAACTTTATCACCGATAATCTCTAAATTTATTGAATTTTGCTCAAAAGAAGTAGCTACAATTTTTGAGCTTTGTTTAATTGATTCTTTTATATCAAATACTTTTCTATCTTTTGTTGGTTGGTAGAAGTTTCTAAAATCATCAATAGTTTGAGACATATAATCAATTTGGATTTTAATATCTTTGATAATATCATTTAACTCTTCTTTTGAGAAGTTTCCATAATTATCTCTAATAAAATGAGTTAATAAACTAGTGTTATTTAAAGGCTGTCTCCATTGATGAGCAATATTTCCAAGCATTTCACCCATAGAAGCTAATTTATTTTGTTGTATTAAAAGTCTATCTTTCTCAATATTTTTTTCAACTTCTTCTTCAACTTTTTGCTTTAACTCTTCTTCATTCATTTTTATTTTTGTAATATCATTTAGATATCCATAAAATGAAATTACTCGACCATAATCATCTTTTACTAAAATAGTTCTATTAAATACCCATTTAATATTTCCATCTTTATCTCTTACTCTATGAATATTTGTAAAAGAAGGTTTATCAGAAGCAATTGCATTCTTAATCACTGCTTTTAGTGACTCCACATCTTCTTTATGGACAAAATCAAAATAAGATATTTTAGATTCTTTAAAATCTTCTGTTTCATAGCCATAGTTTTCAATACTTTTAGATACAAATCTTACTGATAAATCATCATTATTTTCCCATCTAAAAATTACAATACGCCCATATTCTGTTAATAATTCAACATTTCTAAGCTCTTTAGTTAAAGTCATTCTCTCATCAATATCCATTGACATCATTAGCATTCTATTTACATTCTCACTAATAAAAGCTTTACCTCTAACTAATACCCATTTATAGTTTCCACTCTTTTCTCGAAGCCTGTATTCACTAACAAAGTGGTCTGTTTTTCCTGAGATATGTTCACTAAATTCATCTAAAACTTTTTGTTTATCTTCACTATGAACAAGAGCTAACCACTCTTTAAAGTTTTGAATTTCATCTCTTTTATAACCAAACATATTCAGCCATTTATTAGAGAAGAATATTCTATTTGTATCTAAGTTAATATCCCATAATCCATCATTAGATGCAATAATTGCAAGTTCATATCTATCTTTCCATTTTGCTAATAAAAAGTTTTTTCTCTCTAATCTTTTGTTATATCTATTAAAAATAGTATTAATAAATCTACCAAAAATATTAGCTGTTGTCATTAAAATAATTGCAATAAAAATAACAATGAAAATTCCAATAATTAATTTATTTTCATGTTCAATTTTTATCTGTCTTATTTCTTCTTTTAGGAAGTCATTTTTAACTATGATTTTATAATTATATTTTGGGAAGGTATATACAAAGATATTATTATCTAATAAATCAAATCTAGAAATATCTTTTACTGATACCTCTTTTGCTTTATTATTGTAGTTATAAACTAACTTTTCATTAATATCATAAAAAACAAAATGGGCATTCTCTTCTAAATTACTTGTATTTTCAATAGAGTCTAAAATAGCTTGTTTTGTTAGAGCTTTCATATCATCAACTTGAGAGAAAGCCCCAAGCATTAAACCTTTAAAATCTACAAATTTAAAGTAAGAAAGTCTTACTTCTCTTTTTTCATTATCAATCCAATATGTCATATTATCATTACTATTATATTGAATGTTTTTTAGCATAAAGTGATTGAATTTTTTAGTATTTATTTTTGAATTAGTTTGTTTACGTAAGTAATTAATAATATCTTCACCATAAAGAATCTTATAATTTATTGCATTAAAAAGTATAAACTCTATACCTTTAGTCTCTTCCATAATATAAATATAGTTCTTTAGCATTTGTTCATCTAAAGCTTCGTTTCTCAAAGTAAAAGACTTCACATAGCCTTGCAATTCATAAACATATTTAATAAGATCATTTTCTACAGAATCTATTCTTTCACTTCTTTTTATATTAATAGTTTCAATATAGTTTTTTAGAATATTTTGATTATAAAAGCTCTCACTTTGTAGTAATAGTTTTATCTTACTTGACTCTTGGTACTTATAAAAAAATGTTACAACTATTGAAGAGAATATTGCAAGTAGTATTACAAAAACAAGTGGAGTATAAACAATCTGATTTTTTATATCTGATAAAGTATAAAACTTCTTTTTTCTAAACCACATAAAAAATCATCCTTTTATATTAATAAGTAATTTGGGCTAA
>DKNG01000083.1:3451-5535 GCA_002470185.1 Arcobacter sp. UBA7394
TCTTTTAAATCATCGATTGAAAGTTTACCCATATTTATTTTAAGTAAGAACCCGACCATTAATCTAATTTGTGAACGTAAGTAAGAATTAGCGGTAAAGCGAAATACATAAATATCTTTATGTTTATAAAAACAAGTATCAAAGATTTCACGTACAGTATTTTCTTTATCACTACCTACTTTATGAAAATACTCAAAATCATATTCCCCAATAAACTCTTTTATTGCTTCTTTCATAAGCTCTTCATTTATAGAAGGTACATATGTTACAAATTTATCATTAAATGGCGTTGTATGTTTTGTAGTGATTACATATCTATAAACTCTTTTTCTTGCATGAAATCGTGAGTGAAAGTCTTTAGGAACTAAAGATATATGATTTATTTTAATTGAGCTTGGAAGATGTTTATTCATAACATCTTTTAACTTATCAAAATTATTCCAAAAGTCTGGAAGAATACAGTTGAACACCTGTCCTGTAGCATGAACATCTCGATCTGTTCTTCCACTTAAAACAATATTTGTTTCAATATTTACACGTTTAAATGCTTTTAATAAAGCATTCTCTACTGTTAAACCATTAGGTTGTCTTTGTGATCCTTGAAAAACAGAACCATCATAAGAGATATTAAATTTTGCGTTCATATATTATTAATACTCTTTTTTTACAGTTCTTGTATAAATAAAATAAGTTCCTAACACCCAAACAAAAGGAACTGCATATAAACTATGTAAGAGAATTTTATCTCCTAGAGATTTAACTACAACATAAAATAATACAACAGCTACAAGAGAATATGCAACTGCTCTATTTTTCTCATATCTTGGATTAAAATACCCAAATGTAATTACTAAAAACAAAGATAATGTTGGAAATAATGAAGTTAAGATATAAAAAGTTAAATCATCAATATCTTGTTTTCTTTGGATTTTTTCTTTCCAATAATTATATGTTGTTGTAAAAATATTCATTTCATCATCAGCAATTGAGTCATTAATATGCATAGATTTAAAGTCAACTTGATTAATTTCTGAATCTTTTATGAAAAATGCTTTCCCTTTTGAAAGGTTAAAACTAAGTTCTCCATTGTCATTATTCAGTACTGCTGACTTACTAATTATGAATTGTTCTTGATTATTCTGAGTTTTAAATAATTTTATTTCATTATATTTTTTATCATCTTTATCTTGAATATAAATCAACCACTCACCAAACTTCTGACCAAATTCCGAAGCTTTAATATTGAAGTTTGCTTCTTTTTTCTTAATATCTAAAAACTGTTTTGTTAGAAACTTTGTTTTAGGAATTAAACCTACAGAAACAACAACTAAAGCTATTGATAAAAGTAAAGTTACTGGTAAAAATATTCTCATAATTTTTACAGGATTTAAGCCAAATGACGTAATTACCGTAAGTTCATACTCACTTGCAAGTTTAGATAATGTTATTACCAATGAAATAAAAAATGAAATTGGCATAGTATAAAATAAAATTTGAGGTATTACATAAGAGTATAATGTAAATAATTCAAATACATTAATTGTAATAATTGATGTTAATGCTGCAATTTTTACTAAAAAAACTACTGATGTAATAAAATATAATCCGAAAAAAATAGGGAAAAATGTAATTGCTAATTGTGAATACAAATAGTGTTTTAATTTCAATAAATAACCTTTAATAAATCTTCTAATCTAAAAAAATATTCAAATAATAATCCTAAAACTAAGTATGGAATAAATGGAGTTTGAATGTCTTTTTTTATAAAGCTGGAATAAATAGATGGTATTATAGCAAAAATTGCCGCTAAAAACACTGCAATTAACGCACCTTTTATTCCTAAGATAATTGCAATAGCTGCAATTATTGGAATATCACCCTCACCTAATGCTTCTTGAGTTCTCAAACTTTCATCTTTTACTAATCTTGATTTTATATTTTGAATATAAAAAGTCAAAATAAAATTTAATAAAACAAAAGCTCCACAGAACATAAATGCATTCTTTAAAGCTTCAATTATTGGGTAAGTTGTAATAAATAAAGATAAAACAAAAGCCATTAGTAATAAATAATCAGGAACTGCT
>DKNG01000139.1:0-2731 GCA_002470185.1 Arcobacter sp. UBA7394
AGAAGTTTTTGTGAATAAGTGAATACTTCCTCAAAAGCTCTTAAGTCTTCATCTGTTGCATTTCCTGTTTCATCTTTTCTATATCTAGCGATAAATGGAATAGTACAACCCTCTTCAAGTAAAGTGATAATATTTTGTATTGATTTACTCGATAGAGTTGTTTTTTCTTTTATTAAATTAATTAAATCATTAGTCAAGAATCACTTCCTTAAAATCACTTCTAGTATTTTTTATTGGTGCATTTGATTTTGCTCTTACTGTATAAACAAAAGATATTTTTGCTTCATTACTAGCATTTTTATTTGCATGGTGTAGAGTTTTACAATGGAATAGTACTACATCACCTTTTTTTAGATTAGAAGATGTTCTAGTTTTTATAAGTTCTTGATTTTCTTCATTTGAATCTAAGAAATTTGAATCTTCATCAAACCTATCTTTTGAAAATGTTAATTTATGAGATTTTGGAATAAATTCTAATAGACCATTTTCTAAATACTCATCTCCAAGACTTAACCATACTGATACTAAGTTGTCATTTTCAAAATTCCAGTATCTTCTGTCTTGATGCCAGAATGTTCTAGTACTTTCATGGGCTAATTTAGTCATTATTGAGTTATGGTGAGCAAGTGTAAGTACAGGTGTATCATTTAACACTTGTTTTAAAATAGGTCTAATATCATTTGAAGTCATCCACTCTTTGAATACTTCTTCTCTATCATATACTTGTCTTAATCTTCGAACAGTAATATTTTCATCACTTAATTGCATATACTCTTGTTCACTTTCAATTGGAGCTTGTTTTCTCTCTAGATGTGATTTAGCTTTTTCTAAAATACTATTACAAAGTTTTTCATTTGCAAAATCTTTTAGTATTAAAAATCCATTTTCATTAAATTCATTTATTTGTGATTGTGTCAATTCCATTATTACTCTTATAAAAAATTATTTGAGCAATTATAGTGAAAAATCTATTTTGCTTTGTTTATTTTGTATAGAAATATAATAAAAGACTTTTTATAATAAGAAAATAATATAAAACTATATATTTAATAGAATATTATCCGCTAGTATGGCGATTTCTCTTTGTGTTAGTTTGTAAGTTTTAGTTCTTAAATATTCAAAAGACAAATTATTTTCAATTAATAATTTAGCAGCAGCACTATAATCTTTTTCTACTCTAAGAAGATGAACTACTTTTAGAATAACTTTGTTTATATCTGAGCTCATGTATTTTAGTTTCTTTGATTTATAACAAAATCTGCAAAATTTGTTAAGTCTTGATTTTTTAATGTTTGAGTTTTTGATACTATATTTTCAAAAGAGATATTATGTTGATTCATTAATTGCTTTGCACTATTAAAGTCCATAGTTTTTATAAAATAAACAATATTATAAATTTCATTAACAATAGGGTCATCAATTACTGTTCTCCCTACATATTCATTTTTAAACTCTATAGCCAATCATTACTCCTAAAAAATCCAATTGGAAATGTACAGAAAAATGTCTTAAAAGTTAATCATATAAAGCAAGTCCCATTTTATGGTTAAAAGCAGTGGATAAATAAATATAATATTTTTTTATGTTAAGAAAATTACATTAATAGTAATATTATAGTATATTAATCAACTATATATTACTTTAATAGAATAAAGCCTTTAAATAGGTATTTAAAGTAAGTTGATTAAATTACTATGGATTATTTTAAAGACATTTTAAAATAATCTTGATATAATAGGAAAATTTATTATAAATAACTAGTATTTATACAAATGTAACTAAAAATAGATATTATTAAATATACAAACCAATAGGAGTAACACATGGCAGAAGAACTATCAGCAGTAGAGCAACTTAAAGCTTCTAGAAACCCGTTAAAGGTTATTGAAGACATTTATAAAGAGGCACAAGAAGGTATTCCTTTAAGTGCAGATTATATTGGATTATTAAAATGGTATGGTATGTATCCACATATTAATGCTGACGAGACTGAAGATAAAAAATACTTCATGAAAAGAATCAAATTAGTTGATACAAAAATGAATTTAGAACAACTAGAAGTAATGGCTAAAATTGGACAAGATTATGCACAAGGTCTTGTTGATTTTACTGATAGACAAAATGTTCAATTTCACTTCATTCAAATAAAAGATATGCCAGCAATCTTTGATTTATTAGAATCAGTTGGATTAACTTCTAGAATGGCATCTGGTGATGGACCAAGACCTATTATGACATCAGCAATTGGTGGAATTGATCCAGAAGAAATTATTGATGCTTCATATTTAGTAAAAGAAGTTGATACATATTTTGACCAAAATGAAGATAGATTCTGTAATTTCCCAAGAAAATATAAAATTGGTATTTCTGGATGTGGAAGACACACTGCAGCTCATGAAATTCAAGATGTTGCATTCACAGCATTCAAAGGTGAAAATGATGAAGTATTATTTGACCTTACACTAGCAGGTGGATTATCAAAATCGAAACAAATTGCATATAGAGCTAATAGATATGTTAAACCAGAACAGTTGCGAGAAGTAGCAGTTGTATGTGCTGAAATCTTTAGAGATCATGGAAACAGAGCTAATAGAAATAAAGCAAGAGTAAGACACTTAGTAAATGAGTGGGGATTAGAAAAATTTGTTGCTGAAATTGAAACAAGATTAGGTTATGAATTACAAGAAGGTTTAATAGAACCAGAAATTACTGCATTTGAAAATAGAAATCA
>DKNG01000139.1:2779-28415 GCA_002470185.1 Arcobacter sp. UBA7394
GTTTATTGGATTTGCTACAAATTCAGGTAGAGTTGCTGGTGAAGACTTCAAAGCAATGAGTGATATCTGTAATAAATATAATGTTGCAGGATTATCATTAACTTCTACTCAAAACTTTATTATTTACGGTGTAAAAAATGAAGATGCTCAAGCCTTAGCAGATGAAATTGATGCATTAGGTTACCCTTATGCTCCAAGCCCGTTCAGAGCTAGATTACAGTCATGTACAGGTAGTGAATTCTGTAAATTCGGAATCACTGAAACTAAAGAGTATGCAAAAAGAGTTGTTCTTGAATTAGAAGAGAAAAACCCTAACTTTACTGAAAATGTAACTATCGCAATTTCTGGATGTGGTAATGGATGTTCTCAACCGCAAATTTCTGATATTGGATTTGTTGGAACAAAAGTAAGAGATGCTGAAGGTAACAGAGTAGAAGGTTATGATGTTATTTTAGGTGGTCAATTACAAGGTGAAAAAGGTAGTAGAATTGCACACAAATCTGGTGTAAAAGTTCAAGCTACTGAAGTTGTTGGTTTTGTTGGAGATTTAATTGCTTCATATCAAGCTGATAACTTAGGTCAAACTACATTCAAAGATTTTGTAAACGTAGTAGAACTAAAAAAATAAGTAATTAAAAGAGAAGAAATTCTCTTTTAATACAATTTCCCATGTCTATCCATATAGACTAAATAAACTCTCAAATCAAATTCAACTTGATGATAATCATCCATCATATAAGTACATAAATCGTAAAAAGCTTTATCATGTTCTTTCTCTTTAAGATGAGCTAATTCGTGAACTACAATCATTTCTAGGAATTTTTCTGGAACATTTTTAAATATAGTTGCAACTCTAATTTCATTTTTTGCTTTTAGTTTATTACCTTGTACTCTTGAAATAAAAGTATGCATTCCTAAAGCATTATTGATTACATTAATCTTCCCATCAAATTGTATTTTTGAAAGTTGAAATTTTTTGAAGTATTGATTTTTTAAATCCATAACATAGTTATATAAAGCTTTATCTGATTTTATATTATGGGCATTTGGGTATTTCTTTTTAATTGAGTCACCAAGTTTTCCATTTTCTAATTGTGATTTAATAGTATCTTGTAAGTGTTGTGGGTAATGTTGTAATTGTTTCATGGCTAGCATTATATATTAAAACTTTTGTTATAATGCTTCAATACTTGGAGTAAATATGAATATTTTAAATACAAATAGATTAATTTTACGTAAGCTTTCAAAGGATGATTTTAATACTTTATATGAAAAAATATTTTCTGATTATGAAGTAGTTGAAAATACTTTTGGTTCTACTATGTTTTCACAAGAAGAGACTTATAAATTTTTATTAGAAAATGGAAACTTTGATTCTAAAGTAGGCTTATCAGTTCTTGAAGAAAAAGAGACTAATTCTATTATTGGAATTGGTGGAGTTTTACCTTGCAGATATCTAGATGAAGATGATTATGAAATAGGCTTTATATTAGAAAAAAAATCTTGGGGTAAAGGTTATGCTAAAGAGATTGGTTCTGCTCAAATAGAACAAATAAAAAATGAATTGAAAAAAGATAGAGCTCTAGCAGTTGTAGCACCTGTTAATAAGGCATCAATAAAATCTTTAGAGAACTTAGGATTTGTATATAAAAAAACTACTGTAATACCAAGAGGTGAGCGATTAGTTTACTCTTTATGTTTAAAATAAAGAAGAGAACTAAATCTCCTCTTTTATCTTTTCTAAGTCTTTAATTTTTTGAATATATTGAGCTTCTCTAGATTTTACAAAATTGATTCTATCTTCATTTATTTCTAAATATTGTTGTTTAGAATATTTAACAACTTTAAATAAGTAGTTTCTTTTTGATGTTAAGAAATCTTCAATTTTTTCAAAAGCAAAATTTGCTTTTAATTTAGTAAGGATCTCATCTTCTCTTGGATGCTGAATAGCAAATCTTGATGGTTCTTTTTTATATAACTCTTCTGATTCTAATATTTGTTGTTCAAAATGTCCAATAGTTGCTTGTGTTGTTTGAATATAAGAATAAGATAATGCACCATTAAAATAAGCAAACTTTTTTCTAACTGCTGAGATATTTTCTAAAATAGCTCTATGGTATGATCTTAAAACATTTTCATATACTTTAGCAGCAAAGTGTCTAGTATTTGAGAACTCCAAATCAGAAGCAATTTCTCTATGTTTTTTAATAAGCTCATATGGTTCTTGCCATTTTTCAACTTCTGTTTTGATATGTCTATATACATTTCTAAATGCTTCATCTGTATTAAGTTCAACATTTTTTAGAAGTTTAATTGATCTTTTGAACATCTTATCAATAGTTTGGTCATCATAGAAAAGGTTTTTATATACATTATCTGAATCAATCCAGAATGTTTCATAATCAAACTTTTCAATTTTTTCAGATTTTAAGAAACCACTTTTTGATTCTTCAAATCTAGTATTAGTTTTTCTTTTGATATTTTTATATGTTTCATTTGCAATTTTTTCCATAATTGTTTCTAATGAGTTATAAATAGTGAATAACTCTTTTGAATATTTTTTATGGATTTCTTCAAAAGCTTTAATTGTTTCATCTTCACAAGATTTAAGAACGGAACATAAGGCATCATAAACCCCAATGATTGTTTGGTACTCTTTGATTAAAATATCACAAACACCTTTCATATCATTTTTAATTGCATACTCTTTTGATTCTTCTGCTTTTGGTCGAATTGTACTTTCAATAAAATCTAAAACATCTTGAATATTAGACTCTTGTAAAAGTTTCATATTTGAAGCAATATCTTGATATTTAATATCTACTAACTCTTTTTGGAAAGTATCAAATTTCTCTTTGAAGAAATCTAATGATGTAGAATCAAGATTTTCATTTAAATCTTTTTTGAAATCTTTTAAAATCCCATCTACAGAATTTTCAATTAAAACAGATTTTTGATGAGCTCTTGAATCAAGTGCCATTTTTGCCGAAATAGGAGTTACTTGAGCAAAGTATTTATCAAATTTCTCTGATACATATTTTGTAGTAGTATCTACTTGCTCTTGTGTGAATTTATCTTTTTGATTTAATACACATAAAGATTTATCTTTGAAGTGTTCCATATACTCTTCAAGAACTTTTGCTTCTGATAATTTACCTGCATTATCAATAAGTGTAAGCCAGATAATCCCGCCTACATCCCTTAATACACTTCTTGTAGTATCTGTATCACTCTGGCTTTGAGAGTTAAGACCTGGTGTATCTACAAATGAAATATCTTTTAATATATCCATAGGAGCATATAAAGTAAGATATTTAATATCATTCATTTCATCTTGTCTTTGGTCTGTAAAATCAGCAATAGCCTCAATAGGAGCATATTCTTGAGCCCCTGAGTAATAAGTAATTTTTAATTTATACTCTTCCCCATAATTAATAAAGTTTACTTTAGAAGTAACTGGTGTAATACCAGTAGGTAAAATATTTCTTGAAAGTAGGGCATTTAAAAATGTAGATTTACCAGCTGAGAATTGACCTGTAATTGCAACTTCCATTGGATATCTAGCACGTCTAATTTGTTTATTTAAAATTCTTTCTAATTGTCTAGATGGTAAAAATTTCTCATCTAATAATTTATCTTGAGTTTTTTTAATTTGACCTACAAGTGAGTCATCATAAACTACTTCTTTTTCTGAATATGTCTCATTAAACTCTTTTACAAAACCTCTTAATATTTTGATATTTGCATTCATTAGTTTAATCCTTTTACATTAGAAATAACTGTGTCTAGTTTTTTAATCTTTTTATGAATATCAATTGACATTGAAGCTCTATTTTCATTGTTTTGCTCAAATGAACCAATTTGATTTTGTAGTATCTCTTCATCATTTATCATTTTTTGTTCAAAGGCTTGAAGTGGTGCATTTAATGTAGCAAAGAATGATTCAATTAAAAGGTTTGAAACTTTATTTGCTTTTGATTTAATATCTTCTTCAATGCTTTTGAATTGGTCTTTAACAAAAGATTCAATTTCTCTATCTAATTCATTTATTTTATTAGCTTTAGATTTTGATACAGCACTTATTACTTGATTTATTAAAACTTCATTGTTACCTGTTAAGAATCCAGCTTTAAAGTCATCTTGGAAGAATCCTCTTGCATCAAAGTTATCATTTTTATGCCCAATTGAGAATCCAAAGTCATGATACTTTTGCTCACATTGTTCACCAATTGTTTGAGATTTTTTAATAAACTTATATCTATAGTCTCTAATTACATCAATAATTCCATCTTTAATTGCAGTTTCAACAATTACTTTAATTCTTGAATTTTCTGGTCTTTTTTTAGTTTTTTCAAAAGAGTATCTTACATCTGAAATAACTCTTTGTTTTATTACATTTTGAAGCTCGATTAATTCACTCTCAACAAATGTTTCAAGTGACTCAATATAGTTTTTAGCATCATTTTTATAATAAATAATATCTTCTTTCATTGCTAGGAAAATTCTATCATTTACAGCTTTTTTCTTATTAAACTCTTCTAATTCAACTTCTAATTCTTCTTTAGATTTTGATAATAGTTTTAGTTCATAGTTTAAAGATTGTGCTTCTTTTTCTATAGTTTTAATTACTTGAGATTTTCCAGATTGAATAATCAATTCACCTTTTTGTGAATTTGAGCCAAATAATGTTTCATTTAAATAATTTTCAATCTCTAAGATACCAGTATCTTCAATAGTAAATCCAGCATCTAATGCTTCTTGTTCTCTACCTGTTCTATGTAATAACGCCATTTTTCCAGAGATAGGAATAAACTTGATAGTTTTTAGAATATAGTCAAGTTGAGAATCTTTATTTTGTGCTTTTAGTTGTCTCTCAATTGATGATTTTGTATATTTAATTACTTCATCTAATTGTTCTTTAGAAACTGTATCAGCTCTTGTAATTACAACTAATAGTTTTGAAATATTTTGATATAAAAGTGCATCAATAATAAATTCAACATCTTTTAATGTAGCACTTTGAGATACGTTCATTAAGTGAAGCATCATATCACAAGCGGAGATATACTCTTTTGTAATTTCTTCTCTTTGAATAACTGGATCATCTAATCCTGGAGTATCAACTATTTCAATTCCATCTGATAAGAAATCTAAGTTTGAACCTAATTCAACATATTTAACTAAGTTACATTTTTTTCCACTAGCCTCTGCTGATGTGTACGAAGATAAATCATTAATATCAACTTCATCATATCTAGACTCAGGTTTAATATATGAGTTTAATTCACTACCAAAAATCTTATTAGTTTCATTAACATAATCTCTCATAGATTCTAGTTCATCTGCTGATTTTACAATTCTATCCCATTCACTTTTATTCCAGTAAAATACTTTTGCATTTTCAGTAGGGTTATGTTTTACAATTGTTAAGTTTGCAGTTTCAGGAACAACAGCTGAACCTAATATTTCTCTTCCCATTAATGCATTAAGCATTGTTGATTTACCAGCGTTCATAACACCCGTAATTCCAATTGAGAATTTTTGATTATTTAAATAATTACTTGTTTCATCTAAATCTTCAATAATTTTTTCATTAGAAGATTCTTCTTTTAACTCTTTGATAATATCTTCTAATGAAGATTTTAATTCTTTGAATGATGATTTATTTGCATCATCCTCAATTACTTGTTCTGTCATATCAATTTCATCAAGTAGGTTAAGTTCTTGATGGTCAAATAACGAAATTAATTTATCATAGTTTTCAATATTTAATATTTTATTTTCTTTTAAATAATCAAAAGAATCATGTAAAGTATCAACATGTGATTTTGCTTGGTTGTTTTCAATACACTCAACTATATTATGCTGTAAGTGATTTAACTCAGCAATATTACTTGGTGTTTTTACATTAAGTTGTTGACAAAATGTTTTAAAAGATGTAAGTGGTAAAAATTTTTCATAATTTTTTCTAGTGGCACTTAAAATCAATGCATAAATTGAAAATGTCGTTTCTGTGATATTCGTATCAATTGGTTCAACATCTAAATTCTGTTCAAATGTAATCCCATGATATAGTAAAAAGTAGTCGTTTGCTAAGCTCATTATATCTCCCTAAAATATAAAAAGTTAAATATCAAAATTTGATACTTAACTTTTCATACTAAATTTAAAAAATTACAAAGGGGGAGACCCCTTGTAATTATCTTAATGCTACTAATTTTCTTCTTAAATAAGCAATTTTATTTTGTAATGGTAAGTGTTTTGGACAATGATCTTCACAAGCTAGTAAAGACATACAACCAAAGATACCATCATCATCACCGATTAACTCATAGAAGTCTTCAGCAGTTCTTTGATCATGAGGATCTACTTCAAATCTTGCAACTCTGTTTAATCCAACAGGTCCAACGAAGTCAGGTCTCATTAATTTTGTACCACAAGAAGCAACACAAATACCACATTCGATACATCTATCAAGTTCGAAAGTTTCATCAGCTACATCTGGATCAACTCTCTCTTCCATTTTAGTAATATCAGTTTCTTCGTTAGTTACAATCCAAGATTGAACTCTCTTAGACATATCATCCATCCATTTACCAGTATTAACAGATAAATCTTTGATTAATTCGAATGCTGGCATAGGCATTAATTGTAAGTTTCCAGTAGGGTAGTTAGCAATTAATGTTCTACAAGCAAGTGCAGGTTTACCATTAACTACCATTCCACAAGAACCACAGATTCCCGCTCTACAAACGAAGTCAAATGATAAATCTGGATCATACTCTTCTCTAATTTTCATTAATGCGATGAAAAGAGTCATCCCTGGAGTTTCTTCTAACTTATAATCAACGAAGTGAGGTTTAGAAACCTTACTTCTTGGATTAAACTTAAGAACCGATATCGTGATTTCTCTACCTTTTTCTAAGCTCATTATTTATCTCCTGCTCTTTCATTTTTCTCTCTATAGTTCATTGGTAAACTAAATGGCATTAATGCGTCTTGGATTTCATGTCTATCTTTTCCTTCAGCTTCCATTTTTTCTCTTACAGAATCAACTTCTTCTTGTCTTACAGCTGATTTTTCATTTTCAATAATCATACCCTTAGCACCATAACCTCTAAATGCTGGAGGCATTTCCATAGTCATAATGTCAAGTTCTTCATAAGTTACAGTAGGAGTAGTCTGATTTTCATCTGGCCAAGAAGTTAATGTTCTGTTTAACCAGTTTGCATCATCTCTTTTTAAGAAGTCTTCTCTATAGTGAGCACCTCTAGATTCAGTTCTCTCTCTAGCACCTTTAGCAACACAAAGTGCTACTTTAAGCATTCTAGGAACTCTATAAGCTTCTTCTAATTCAGGGTTACCAACTCTTTCTTTAGATTTAACATTGATTTGTTTAGTTTTCTTTAATAAGTCTTCTAATTCATCAACTGCTTCAGCAAGTCCAGTACCATCTCTGAAGATACCAACTTTGTTATCCATTAGGTTTTGCATTTTGTTTTTAATTCTGAAGATATCTTCGCTTCCATTGTAAGCTAAAATTTCATCTAAATAAGTATCTTGCTTATCCATGAATTTTTGAACAGTTGCAGTAGGAATTGTAACATCGTTAGCTAAACAATAATCTGCAAAGTAGTTACCAATAATCATACCAGCAACAACTGTTTCAGATACTGAGTTTCCACCAAGTCTGTTGAATCCATGCATATCCCAACAAGCAGCTTCACCACAAGCGAATAAACCATCTAAGTTTTGAGATTCACCAGTTGGTTTAGTTCTAATTCCACCCATAGAGTAATGTTGCATAGGAAGAACTGGAGCCCAACCTTTTTTACCCTCATCAGCAGGATCAATACCATTAAAGATTTGACAAATTTCTTGTACATCTCTTAAGTTTTTCTCAATGTGTTCTCTACCTAAAATAGAAATATCTAACCAGATGTGCTCACCGTATGGAGAAGGTACACCCTTACCATTTCTAATGTGCTCAATCATTCTTCTAGAAACAACGTCTCTTGAAGCAAGTTCTTTTTTCTCTGGCTCGTAATCTGGCATAAATCTATGACCATCAACATCTCTTAAGATTCCACCATCACCTCTACAACCTTCAGTTAATAAAATACCTGAAGGAACAATTGGAGTTGGGTGGAATTGTACAGCTTCCATGTTACCAAGAGTAGCTACACCAGTTTCTAAAGCGATAGCAGCACCAATACCTTCACAGATAACAGCATTTGTAGTTTGTTTAAATACTCTACCATATCCACCTGTTGCAATACATGTACCTTTTGAAACGTAAGCTTCTAATTCACCAGTAATTAAATCTCTTACGATTGCACCGTAACATCTGTTATTTTCGTGAATTAAAGAAATAGCTTCTTTTCTATCTCTAATATCAACGTCTTGTCTTAATGCTTCATTAGCAACACCGAATAACATAGTATGTCCAGTTGCATCTGCAGTATAACAAGTTCTCCATTTTTTAGTACCACCAAAGTCTCTAGACATAATTAAACCATGTCTGTCAGCATCTTCAGTAATAGTAGTTTTCTTAGCATTGATTACAGCTTCTCTTGAACCTTCTCTAACTCTAGTCCATGGAACACCCCAACCAGCAAGTTCTCTAATTGCTTTTGGTGCAGTATGTACGAACATTCTAGCAACATCTTGATCACATCCCCAGTCAGAACCTTTTACAGTATCAGCAAAGTGTAAATCTTCATTATCTCCATCAGACATTTTAGAGTTACCTAAAGATGCTTGCATACCACCTTGAGCAGCTGCAGAGTGAGATCTTTTAACGGGAACTAATGATAATACAATTGAGTTTAATCCCTTTTTTTGCGAAGCAACGGCAGCTCTTAACCCTGCTAGTCCTCCACCAATAACTAATGCATCACAGTAATTAATTTTCATTATGCAATTCTCCCAGTAGTTTTATTTGTCATTTTATATTCCATTACTTTTGCAGATGGTACATATCTCTCACCAGCTTTATCAGCGTGATCCATACCAATTTTCATGTATGCAGCTAAAGATGCAAATCCTAATGCTAGGAAGAATACAGTAAGTGCCCATTTAACTTGTTTAAGTTTTTTTCTATTTTCTCTTGGGTTTTCACCATCGAACCATCCCCATTTAACACATAATCTGTAAAGACCAATTGTTCCATGTAATTCAACAGCTAATAATAATAAGATGTATAAAGGCCACATCCATTCAGACCAGATTCTATCAGCTGATGCATACGGACCAATTGCATCTGAATTAGTTGCAATAATGTATAAGTGTACAGAACCTAAGAAGAACATAGCAAAACCAGTTCCTGCTTGTGTAAACCATAGTTTAGTATCATCATGATTCATGTGTTTAGCATGAGCTCTCATTACTTGATACTGTTTAAAGTTACCAGGAAGTTTTCTCATTCCAAGACCAGCATGCATTATGAAAATAATAAATATTACAACCGCAGCAATTGTAACTAATAAAGGATTTCCACCCTCAAAAATAAAACTAGCTTCTAAAAGCTTTGTAATTGTGTACATAAAGTCTTTTGATACTAATATCGAAGATACTAATAACATATGCCCCCACATAAACAGCGCTAAAAAACCACCAGTCGCACTTTGTAGATAATCTAGTTTAGCAGGTAGCCTACTTTTCTTCCCCTCAACCGTCTTACCTAAATAACCTTCTATTAGGTCACTCATTTCCTATCCTTTCTTGTGATTTGATTATTTGAACAATAGCAATATAGTAGCCTAAAGGCACTTGACTTTTGATTAGATGAGAAGTGATTTATTTATGAAATATCATACGAATGTTATACGGAAAAGCTTTACAAAGCCCATAAAATAGGCTTTGTAAAAAATAAGTTTAAGTGTATCTTAAAAGAAAAAATTAATTAGACTGTGTGAATTAGTAACAGTCTATTTTATAAATAATGATTGTACTGCTGTTTGAGCAAGTATAATAATTTGGTCAATATTTAATGCTGGGATAAAGAATACAATTGCTGAACCAACCCCACCTAAAACAGTCAAGATTGCAACAAAGGCAATTGCATAAGTTGAAACTCTTTTATCATTGAATTCAACAGATATACATTCTTGTTTTGTTGGGTAGAAATACATAACTGCAATTAGTTTAAAGTAGTAGTAAACTGACACAATTGTTGCAAATACTGCTAAGACAGTTAATCCTGCATATCCTGCATTAATTGCTTCTGTGAATACATAAAACTTACCAATAAACCCAATTGTTGATGGAATACCAGCAAGAGAGAATAAGAAAATTGTCATCATTGCTGCTAAAAATGGTCTCTCTTTTGCTAAACCTTTGAAGTCATCATAAGTAACTCTTACATTTGTTTCAGAGATAATATGTGATGCAAGACCAAATGCTCCAAGTGCAGATAAAAGATAAGCAATTAAATAGAACATTGTTGCATAAGCAGATTCAATGTTTACAATTTGTCCATCTTTGTAACTTAATGCTATAAATGCTAATAATAAGTAACCAGTATGCACAATTGAAGAAGCCGCTAGCATTCTTTTTACAATTTTTTGTGTTACAGCTAACCATGTACCAAATACTAAAGTAAATACAATAATTACTGAAATAATTGTGTCCCAGAAATCAAGAGTTATTCCGAAGTCTTGTAAAAATGCTCTAAGGAAAAATGAGAATATAGCAATTTTAAATGTTGATGCCATATACGCAGTAATAACCATTGGTGCACCTCTATATACATCAAGTACCCAAGATTGGAATGGAAATGCAGCAATTTTGAAAAGAAATGTAAATAGGATTAATGTTAATCCAATATATACTAAAATCATTTGATCATCAGATGCTGAATTTATAAATACAGATAATTCACTTAAGTTTGTAGTTGCTGATGCACCATAAACTAAAACTACACCTAATAGGTAAAAGGCTCCAATAAATGAACCTAATACTAAATATTTAAATATTGCTTCAACTCTTTTTGAATCTTCAGTGTTATATCCAACCATAATATAAACTGCAAAAGAAGCAATTTCTAAAGCAATATATGCTGTAACTAATTCATTTGAATATCCTAATAACATCATTCCAAATAGTGCAAATAATAAAATTGAGAAAAACTCGCCTTTAAAATATGATCTATGCTGGAAATAATGTTCACCAATTAATAGTGTAAGTATTGTTCCCGCAATTAATAAAATGTTGAAGAAATTTGAAAAAGAATCAAATATTAATACATTATTTAATAAATCATTATATGGTTGAACTGAATATGCTTCACCAATTTGTGATAATGAAAATCCAAATGCAATAAATAAGAAAATACAAGAAACAACAATAAAGTTTTTAACTGTAAAACTTTCGTACATACTCATAAACATAAGTACTAATGCACCTGTTAATACAGTTAATGCTGGAATTAAATAGATAAATTCACTCATTTTGATGCTCCAATATGTAAAATGTCATTTAAGTAATGTGTAACTGTTGGTTCGAACTTATTAATAAAAACTTCTGGATATAGTCCCATTAGAAATACTAAAATTACCCATGGTGCTAAACCAATAATTTCTTTAATTTTTAAGTCTCTCATTTTTAGAACAGGACTTCCCTCTGGTCTATCTTGTAAAATAGCTCTTTGAAACATCCATAACATATACGATGCTCCAATAACAACAGTAGTTGCTGAGATATATCCAAGAGTATGATTAAATTCATAAATACCAAAGATAATTAGTAACTCAGAAACAAAACCATTAGTTCCTGGTAATCCAACATTTGCAAATAACATAATTGCAAATATAAAAGTTAAAATTGGTGCTTGTTTTGCTATTCCACCTAAGTCTTTAATAGTTTTAAATCCAGTCTCTTCATGAATTAGTCCTACAAGTAAGAATAATGCACCTGTTGCAATAGCATGAGCAATAATTAAATATAATGCTCCATTGATACCATATTCATTTAGTGAAAAAATACCAGCTGCAATGAAACTTAAATGTGATGCTGAAGAGTAAGCAAACATTCTTTTAATATCATCTTGCATAAGTGCTGCGATTCCAAAATAAACTAAACCAAATAATCCAATTGCTACAAAATATACTGAGAATTCAATATAAATTTCTGGGAAAATAGGAATCATAAATCTTACGATTGCATAAACACCAAGTTTAGCCATTATTGAAGATAATAAGAAAACTGCACCTGTAGGAGCATTTTTATATGTTTCCATAATCCATGTATGAAGAGGAAAAATAGGAATTTTAATTGCAAAAGCTGCAAGGAAACCAAGGAATAACCATACTTTTGTATTATAATCAATTGTAGTTATTTTCATTAGCTCATTATAAGCAAATGACCAAGTACCAAATTCAGCATGGTAAGCAACACCTAAGTATAAAATAGCAATGAACATTAATAATGAACCAACCATAGTATAAACTGTTACTTTAATAGTTGTATATACCTTCTCTCCAAAACCGTATGAACCAATCATTAAGAATACTGGTAATAACATTACTTCCCAGAAGAAATAGAATAATACAACATCAAGTGATAATAATGTTCCTGTTACACCAGTTTGAACTAATAACATATTAATCCAGTAACCTTTAGTTCTTCCTTCCCATAATAATAAATAAGAAGTTGGAATTAAGATTGCAATCATCATTAAAATAGTTAAAGAAAAACCATCTAAACCTACATAATAATTAATACCATAAGTTTCAATCCAAGGTACATTTGTTACAAACTGCATTCCTTCTCCAGGAATGAACTCAATATAAATCTTTAGTACAAGAGCTAAAATAACTGTAGTAGTCAAAAAGGCAATATTTCTGATTGTATTAACATCCCTAGTTGTAAGCATTAAACCAAATGCAACAATTGCAGGTAAAAATATAATAAACGAAAGTATATCTGAACTCATACTATAATCCTAAAGTAGTTAATAAATAGATAAACACACAAGTCATTCCTACTAACATGAATAGTGCGTAAAATCTTACATTTGCATTTTGAATCATTGCAACTTTTTTACCTAAGTTAACAAAACCTTTTGATGAATTCATAATGAATCCATCAATGATTTTGTCATCTAAAACTTTATCAATAAATACTGATAGTCTTTTTGAAGTTTTAACAAAAATTGCATCATAAATTTCATCAACATAGAATTTATTTCCAATTAATCCAACTTCTTCTTCTGGTTTTGTAACATCAAAGTTTGCATACTTTTTATATGAAACATAAATACCAGCAGCAGCAACTGCAATTGAAGTAATCATTAATATCCATTCAGTAGAGTGACTCATATGAATAGTTTTAGAGTTTAATTGTCCTAACCAAGTATCAACTAAATGCTCTCCACCGAATATTGTTGGTAAGTTTAAGAACCCAGCCCCAATTGCTCCAATTGCTAATATTAGTAATGGAATTGTAATTGTTTTAGATGTATATGTATATTGTGATTTATGTTTTGTTGGTGCAATGAAAATAATAAAATACATTCTAAACATGTAAAATGCTGTTAAAAATGCTGTTCCTAATGCAATTGCCCAAATTAAATATTCACCTTCTTGGAATGCTGCTGCTAAGATTGCATCTTTTGAGAAGAAACCAGAGAATGGTGGTATACCTGAAATTGCTATAACTCCAACTAAGAACGTTGCTCCAATAATAGGAAGTTGAGCTCTATGTTGTGCAATCTTAAAGATATTTTGTTCATGGTGAAGTGCTATAATAATACCACCAGCACCCATGAATAACATGGCTTTAAAGAATGCATGTGTAAATACATGGAATAGTCCAGTTGAATAAAAACCAAGACCAACAGCAATAAACATATATCCTAATTGACTCATTGTTGAATAAGCAAGGATTTTTTTAATGTCTGTTTGTCTTGTTGCAATTACTGCTGCAAATAGTGCAGATATTGCTCCAATGTATGCAATGAATAATCCAATCTCTTCAATTCCTGAATATAAGAAGTGGAATCTTGCAACCATATAAACACCAGCTGTTACCATAGTAGCCGCGTGAATAAGTGCTGAAATTGGTGTAGGTCCTGCCATCGCATCAGGAAGCCATACATATAATGGAACCTGTGCTGATTTCCCCATAGCTCCTACAAATAATAAGAATCCAGAAAGGATTAATAATTCATTTGATGCATTGGAAATATTAGCTTCAATACTTCCAAATGATAAATCAACTTCTCCTAATGCGAAGAATAAAGTTACAACTCCTAGTAAGAAACCAAAATCTCCAACTCTATTTGCAATAAATGCTTTATTCGCTGCAATAATATTTTCAGATTTTCCATAATAGAACTTAATTAGTAAATATGAACAAACTCCAACACCTTCCCATCCAATGAAAAGAATAATTGGGTTATCTGCTAATACTAAAATTAACATTGAAGCTAAGAATAAATTGAAATAAGCAAAGAACTTACCGAAACCATTATCACCTCTCATATAACCAATGGCATAGATATGAATTAACCATCCAACAAATGTTACAAACATAGTCATAAAAATTGATAAGTTATCGCCAAGCAATGCCATATCGATATTTAGTTTATCAATATTGATCCATGTAAATAACTGTTGCTTAAAAATAATCCCTTCATCTTTCATTCTTAAGAATAAAGATAAAGTGATTAAAAAAGATATAAAAGGAGTAATACAACCAATTAATGCAAAAGTTAATTCAGATATTTTTTCTTTTTTTATGTGATATAAATATAAACCACCTGATAAAACAGCACCTAATAAAGGAGCTAAAATTATCCATACAAGTAGTGATGTACTCATGATTTTTCCCCTTGTGTAAGTGTTGTAAAGATATCAGTATCAAGAGATTTTCTTGATCTATATAAAAGAATAATTACTGATAAGAAAATTGCAGCTTCAGCAGCGGCAATTGCAATTACCATAATTGTTACAACTTGTGGATCCATATCAAAATGATACCTAGCAAATGTTACTAGAAATAAGTTTATACCATTTAACATCATTTCAATAGACATATAAATTACAAAGACATTTCTTCTTGCAATTACACCTATTACTCCAATAGAAAATAGAGCCATTGATACAAAGGCATATGATGTTAATGAGATCATGAATCATCTCCTGTGTTTGTGATTTTTGATGTTCTTTTTTTAGCTAATACTACTGAACCAATTAATGCAACTAATAATAGAATTGAGATTAACTCAAATGCTAATAACCAGTTATTATATAATTGGATACCTATTGGTTTTATATCTCCAAAATCACTATTTGTAATATTGAAATCTTTTTCAGGAAGTTTAGCAACTGCTTTTAATATTAAGATATTTAAAGGAATCATTACAACTGCACCTAAAGCAATTAATGTATATTTTCTTGGTTCTTTTGGTAAATCTTCTTCTTTAATATTTAAGAACATTAAAATAAAAAGAATTAGAGTCATAATAGCCCCTGCATAAACAATAATTTGAACTAGGAAAAGGAAAGTGGCATTAAGTAATGCAAACATTCCTGCTACACTTAACATTGAGATTAAAACCCCAAGCGCGCTGTACATTGGATTTGCATACACAATCATAGCAATTGCACCAGATATTGCTGAAAAAGCTAATGCAATAAAAATTATATCAATCATTATTTAAATCCTTTGATCTTTCGTTTGCCATTAAAGCTTTTTTATCTAACACAAACTCTTCTCTAGAACTTGCTGTAAATGAGAAGATACCTGTATCCATTCTAATTGCATCACATGGACAAGCTTCAACACAATAACCACAGAATACACACTCTAATAAATCAATTTTGAACTCTTTAGGTCGTTTCTCATCATGATCATCAAATCTCTCTTCTGCTTCAATAAAAATACATTCAGCAGGACATGCAGTTGCACACATATAACAAGCAACACACTTTTCAGTTTCATCTTCCCATTTTGTAAGTCTGTGAACACCTCTATATCTTTCATTAAGATCATCAGGTTGAACTTCTGGGTATTGCATTGTTTTTAGGTTATCCACATCTTTTAAGTTTTTTACAAAGTGTTTAAAAGTTGTTTTCATTCCCCCTGCAATAGCAGGTAGATATAATTTGTCTTTAAATGATTTACCGTATCTTGGTACTACTTTAATTCCCATATTAACTTCCTACTACAATAAATGTTGCAGTTACAACAATATTTAAAAGTGCTAATGGTAATAACACTTTCCACCCTAACATTTGTAATTGGTCGTATCTGAATCTAAGAACAGTCCATCTAACCCAAATATAAACAAATGCCATCATAAAAAACTTAACTAAGAATGTACCAACTTGAAGAACAGCAGTTACAATATTAATTCCATTAGTTCCTAATCCTGTGATTAAGAATATAGCTAGAAGTCCAACAATTCCAGCACATATAGCCCAGAATGCTGTAGTTAAAATCTTTGTTTCTTTTTCTCTTCTTAAATCCCCATCACCTTTTGTTTTATTATTCTTTTTCATCCATCTTGTAAAAATGAAGATTTTAATTGGTAATAAAATCATAATAGCAACAATTACATAATTAATATTACTTTGAATTGTTTGAGTATCTAACCAAGGAATTTGATATCCACCAAAGAATAAAGTAACAATAATAGCTGATGATGCAGACATTGCAGCATATTCACCAACTTGGAAAAGACCAAATCTCATTGCTGAATATTCAGTATGGTAACCTGCAACGATTTCTGATTCTCCTTCTGCAATATCAAAAGGTGCTCTATTTGTTTCTGCAAAAGCACAAACAATAAAAATTACTGCTGCTAGTGGTTGAATAAAGATTCCCCACATTGGAACAACACCCCAAAATACACCAGCTTGCGCATTCACCATATCTGTTAAGTGAATTGATCCATAAGATAAAAGCATTGAAATAATTGCTAATGCCATTGCGGCTTCATATGAAATTACTTGAGCTGAAGCTCTAATAGAACCTAATAGCCCATATTTATTTTGTGATGAATAACCACCTAAAATAATTCCATATATTGCAAGACCCGCAAAAGCTAGGAACCACATTATCCCTAATTCATTGGGAACAGCTTGCATAATAAATGATTTCCCATCAATTACTAAATTATCTGCAAAGGGAATAGTCGCAAATGTCAAAAATGAACATAAGAATACAATTGCAGGTGCTATAGTAAAGAAAAACTTGTATTTAATATGGCTAGGTGTAAAATCTTCTTTAAAAACAAGTTTTAACATATCTGCAAAACTTTGAATTAGTCCACCAAGTCTTAAAGGACCAATATTACATCTATTAGGACCAGTTCTATCTTGCATAAATGCAGATATTCTTCTTTCCCACCAAACAAAAAGTGGTGTCAATCCAACTGCTAATACAACAGCTAGTAATATATTTACAGCAATAATTATTCCCGTACTCATAGAGTTCCTTTACTAATCATTTCTTTTAGATGTTCAATTACAGATGTAATAGTTTCCATTGGATTATTTTTGTTCATTTGAGAAATTACTCTTTGTTTAATACCATCGCAGTTGATATATGTTCCTGATTTCTCATAGAATGATGCAACTGGAATAGCAATATTTGATTTACTTAGAGTTAAACAATTATGACTAAATAGTGAAATAACAGTTTTACCTTCTAATAATTGTGAGTTTTCTTCAAAGCATGTTGATTCAAGAATTATTACTAGTTGAGATTTTTCTAAAGACTCTTTAAAATAAGATTCTTCTTCATTAACTTCTAGTTCTTTAAATGCTGCTCTATTGGCACTTTTGTCGCTTTTTCTCAAGTAATCATCACCAAATGATTCATCATAGGTATCTGGTGAGTAACCACTAATACTAGCATTTAATTTTTCTGCTAAATTTTTAAGATTTAACATTTCTTCGTAAGAAAGATTTGGACTTAATACAAATAAGATATCTTTTTTAGTTGATAACTCTTTAAACATATTTGTTATTGTATTACTAAGATTTGTTGTTTCCTTATTTAATAGAGGAGTTTCAAATCTATTTTGATTTTCATTTTCGTAAGATAGTCTACCTTCATCACACATAAACCAACCATTTACAGATTTATTTGCACGTGGTCTAAATCTATGAATTTGATCATCTTTATATTTTTCTTTTCTATGATCAACACTTATATTACATCCTTTTGAACAGCCATTACATATAGCATCAAATGTTTCTAAAAACCAAACTCTTTGTTTGAATCTAAAATCTTTTGAAGTTAATGCTCCAACTGGACATAAATCAACAACATTCATAGCATAAGGATTATATAGGGGTCTTCCTGGAAAAATTCCAATAGTAGAGTGATCTGTTCTATCAATTACTCCAAGTTCACTTGTTTTAGTAATGTCTTTACAGAATCTTACACATCTTGTACAAAGTACACATCTTTCTTCATCAAGCATTACATTTGCGCCTAAATCGACTCTTTTACGATGCTTTGTTTTATTATCTACATTTACTCTTGATTCATAAAATCCAGATTCCATGTAATAATCTTGTAATTTACATTCTCCTGCTTGGTCACATGTAGGACAATCAATTGGATGGTTAATAAGTTGAAGTTCTAAAATATCTCGTCTTACTTTCTCAATATTTTCACCCTTAGTTCTTACAACCATACCATCTTTGATAGGTGTATCACATGCAATTTGAGGTCTTTTTTGACCTTCAATTGCTACCATACACATTCTACAGTTACCATCTTTACCTAGTGCTTGGTGATAACAAAAATGAGGAATATGGATATTCTCATCCAATAATTTATCAATTAACAAGCTTCCTTTGGAAGCTTGCATTTGTGCGCCATTGACTGTGATTTCTACCATCTCGCTCATTTAATATCCCCTTACACTAATGTTAATTTTTACTTATTTACCTGTATATAATTGTCTTGGTCTTGCAATTTTGTGTTTTGGATCTTGTTTTAACTCTGACCATTGTGAAATCCAACCTGGAGTTCTTCCGATTACGAAGATAGGTGTGAACATTTCAACTGGAATTTTAAGTGCAGTTAAAATTACTCCAGAATAGAAGTCAATATTTGGATATAATCCTCTTTCTTTGAAGTAATCATCATTTAATGCAGCTTCTTCAACAGCAGCAGCTACATCTAATAATTTAGAATCAAGATTTAATTCTTCTCTTAGTTTATCTTGTAAACCTTTTAAAGTTTCAGCTCTTGGATCTCTATTTTTATATACTCTATGTCCGAATCCCATTAATCTAAATGGATCGTTTCTATCTTTTGCTTTAGCAATATAAGTAGGTACATTTTTAACATCACCAATTAATCTTAATTGATCCATTACTTTTTCATTAGCACCACCATGAGCTGATCCCCATAATGCAGCAATACCAGAAGAAATAGCAACATAAGGGTGAGCTTCAGTAGAACCAACGTTTCTAACTGTTGTTGTAGAAGCATTTTGTTCGTGATCAGCATGTAAAGTAAAGATTGCATCCATTGCATCAACTTCAACTTGTTTGATTTCTTCATTCATACCGTTACCTAAGTATTTCATGTTTCCACCTGGATATGCTCTTAACATATATAAGAAGTTTTCAGTGAAATATCTATTTACATCTGGGTAAATTAAAGGTGTCCCAATTGATTTTCTATAAGCCATTGCAGCAATTGTTGGCATTTTAGCAACAATTCTTCTTCTCATAGTTTTGAATTCAGCTTCATCTTCCATATTTAAGTGATCTTTATAGAAAGTTGAAAGTGCCATAGTAGCTGCACCCATAGTTGCCATTGGATGTGCACCATCTGGGAATGCATCAAAAATTTTAATTAAACCTTCATTTAAGAATGATCTATGTCTAATTTCTAAATCGAAATTTTTAGAAGCTTGCTCACTTGGTAAGTCACCTCTCATTAGTAAGTAACATACATCTAAATAAGACTTTTTACCAGCTAAATCAGCAATATCATAACCTCTGTATCTTAACTCTGAGTTTTCACCGTCAATAAATGTAATTTTTGATTCACAAGATGCAGTTGAAGTATAACCTGGGTCATAAGTAAACATACCTGAATCTCTGTAGAATGAACTAATATCAACTACACTTGGACCTCTTGTCCCATCTATAATATTGTATTCGTAGGCTTTACCATTTCTATTGTCAGTAAGTGTCATAGTATTTTTTGCCATTAATTTCTCCTTTAGTAAATTTAATTTAATTTTTTTTGTTTATTTGTTTGTTTTTATTTTTTGAAATATGTTTCAAATTCATGTGCATATTTTTCAACAATACTTTGAATTATGTCTTTTACAGCTGGTGCAAATACACAAACTGTTTTTCCGTTCATTGTGCCACATACATCAAGTATTGTATTTAAATCTTCACTAGAACCTTCGCCTTCAAGAATCTTATGAATAATTTTATCAATCCATCCACAACCCTCTCGGCAAGGTGTACATTGACCACATGATTCATGATGATAAAACTCAATTAAGTTTTTAGCTACATCAACCATTGATACACCTTCAGGAATGATCATCATTCCACCTGTCCCTAAAGTTGAACCAATATCCCACATAGATTCATAATCTAAGTAGGCTTTTTCAACTTCTTCAGCAGTTAATATAGGACATGAAGCACCACCTGGGATTACAGCTTTAAGCTTTAATCCATTTTTCATACCACCACCTATTTTTTCGATAACATCAGTCATTTTGTTACCGTAGGCTAGTTCGTATACACCAGGGTTATTAACTGGACCACTCATTGCAAATAGCATAGTGCCAGGTGCTTTCTCTGTACCATATTTTGTATATGATTCATAACCATTTAATACAATGTTTGGAACTGAAGCAATTGTTTCAACATTGTTTACAGTTGCAGGATTTCCAAAGAACCATTCACACTCTTTACCATGTGGTTTCAGTCTTGGATGTCCTCTTTTACCTTCGATAGATTCAATAAGTGCTGATTTCTCACCACAAATATATGCTCCTCCACCTCTGTGAACTGTAATATTCATTCTATAATCATATTTATTCATGATTTTATCACCAATAATACCGTGCTCATAGGCTTCTTCTATTGCAGCATTTAATCTATCAATAAAAAATTTATATTCTCCTCTAATGTAGATAAAACAATCATGTGCTCCAATTGCATAAGAAGAACAGATAATTCCTTCAATCAAAAGGTGTGGATCGTATTCAAAAATTTGTCTATCTTTAAAAGTTCCTGGTTCTGATTCATCCCCATTAGCAATTAAATATCTAGGTCTTTCATCAACAGGAGGCATAAGTTTCCACTTAGGCCCACAAGCAGCTCCACCACCACCTTTTCCTCTAAGACCACTTTTACATACTTCTTCTGTTACTTCATCAGGAGTCATTGAAAAAAGTTTGTCAATTGATTCATATCTTCCATTTTTTAAAGCAACATCAAGTTTATGAGAATCTGGAATGTCAAAGTTTTTACTTACAATTTTTACAATCATGTCGTTTGAACTCATTTTCTACACCCCTTAATAATATTTTCTAATTTTTCAATAGTCATATTTTCATGGTATGTATTGTTTAGTGCAATCATTGGTGCACCTCCACAAGCCCCTTGACATTCAACTTCTGTGAAATGGAATTTACCGTCTTCAGAAGTTTGTCCTGGCTCAATATTTAAAGTCTCTTTTATAAATTTTTTAAGTTCAGGAGCACCCATTACCATACAAGATAATGTTTTACATAACTCAATATGGTAAGTTCCAATTGGTTTTAGATTGAACATTGTATAAAATGTTGCAAAAGAGTGCACTTCAATTGGTGATTTATTTAATCTATTAGCCATAAAAATCATAGCTTCTGGTGAAACCCATCCCTCTTGCTCTTGTACTAACCAAAGTCCTGGAAGCATCATTGCATCAGAATTTGGATATTTTTTTAGAATTCTTTGAAACTCTTTTTCATTTTCTTCTGTATATGTAAATGTTTTCATTATCTATCAAACTCCCCAGCAATAAAGTTCATACTTGCCATTGTAACAACAGCATCAGCAAGCATTCCACCCTCTACGATGTTGGCATAAGCACCAAGTGAATAAAAACAAGGTGGTCTACATTTTACTTTGTATGGAGTACCTGTTCCATCACTAGTAATAAAGAATCCTAATTCTCCATTTCCAGCTTCTGTTGATGAATAATATTCACCCTTTGGTACTTTGATACCTTCAAAAGTAAGTTTAAATTGATTCATTAAACCTTCAATATTTCCATAAACATCTTTTTTAGATGGAAGTAAAATACCTGGCGCATCAACATTGATAGCACCATCTGGTAACTCTTTCATAGCTTGTTTAATGATTTTTACTGATTGTCTCATCTCTTCAAATCTACACATTACTCTGTCATATACATCACCATGTGATCCTACAACAATATCAAAATCAAAGTTTTCATACCCGTAATAAGGTTTATCTTTTCTAAGGTCATGAGGAATTCCAGTTGATCTTAAGTTTGGTCCAGAAATTCCTGCATTAATAGCAAAATCAGATGTAATTACACCCACATCTTGTGTTCTATCATGGAAAATCTTATTTCTAGCAACTAAACTTAATGCATCATCAATAGCTATTTCTACATCTTTTAGTACTTCTGCTAAATCTTCATCAAATCCATCATATAAATCGAATTCTAATCCACCGATTCTTGTATATGTATTTGTAAGTCTAGCTCCTGTAAGTTTTGATAATAAATCATAAGCCTTATCTCTTGGTGCAAATAAGTACCAGAAGTTAGTAAGTCCACCTAAATCTACCATATTTGCAGCATTACATACTAGGTGATCAATAATTCTTGATAACTCACCAATAATGATTCTAATAAATTTAGCTCTTTGTGTAATATCGATATTTAACATCTCTTCAACAGCTTTTGAATAACCAATGTTATTTAAAATAGCAGAACAGTAGTTTAATCTATCTGTGTATGGAATTACTTGTGAATAAGTATGATTCTCACAAGATTTTTCAAAACCTCTATGTAAGTAACCAATTTCAGTAACACAAGCAGTAATTGTTTCACCTTCCATAGCTACAAAGTTTCTAATAGTACCATGTGAAGCTGGATGAGAAGGACCAATATTTAATAACATTAAATCATTGATTTCTTCTTGTGAATAACCTTTTGAAGTCAAAAGGGGTAACATTTCATCCATTAAATCTTCTGTCTCTGTACAGATTTGACCTTTTGTAATTGGATAATCTTTTCTTAAAGGATAACCAAAAAATTGATGGTGATTTAAAAGTCTTTTTAGATTCTTGTGACCTTTGAATTTTATTCCATATTGATCATAAGCTTCACGCTCACCCCAATCAGCTGCTTTATATAAGTCTGAAATAGAATCAACTTCTAATGTAGTATCGTCTATATACGCTTTAACTGAAATTTGATTTTTGAAACTTCCATCTCTTAATATATATACTACAGCAAATCTAGAAGGAGTTACATCTGGATATTTTGAATAATCAACAACTGTAACATCAAGTAAAATTGAGTAGTTCTCTTCATTTTTCAGTTTTGAAATTGCAGATTTAATTTCGTTTGAATCAATTAGCATGTCACATTTAAGCATCTAAGAATCCTTTGTAGTCTTTAACTCTATCTTTGATAATTGATTCATCATTAGCTTTTTCTTGAATTCTCATAATAGCATCAAGTACAGCTTCTGGCCTTGGTGGACAACCTGCCACATATTCATCTACTGGAATAATTTCATCTATTCCTTGTAGTGTTGTGTAGTTATCGTAAAATCCACCTGAACAAGCACATGCGCCCATTGAAATAACCCATTTAGGCTCACACATTTGTTCATATATTTTTTTTAAAATAGGTGCTTGTTTATAAGAAATAGTTCCAGCAACTATAAGTAAATCAGCTTGTCTTGGAGAAAATCTTACAACTTCTGCTCCAAATCTAGATAAATCATATTTTGCACCAGCAACTGACATGAATTCAATACCACAACATGCAGTACCAAATACCATAGGCCACAGTGAGTATGATCTACCCCAGTTAATTGCGTGATCAAGTTTAGTCGTAACTATTGAATCACCAAGTTTTGATTCTGCGCCTAATCCCATGATAGTGCCTTTTTCTTATAAATATAAATTAAGCCTGAAAATAAAAGTCCCATGAACATGAACATTTCAAATAGTCCAAGATATCCTAGTTCTTTAATATTTACAGCCCACGGAAACATAAATATGATTTCCACATCAAACAGAACAAATAAGATTGCAACTAAATAAAACTTAATTGAGAATCTAATATTTGTATTACCAACTGGGTTAGATACACCACTTTCATATACTGTATTTTTCATAATCGCATTTTCATTTTTAGGACCAATGAATCTTGTTAAAGTGAATACTCCAACTAAGATAAGTCCAATTGCGACAAAAATAACAGATGCAAGAATTAATTCTGTTGACATTTTGTATCCTATTTATTTTAATATCATTTGAAGATTGTACACAAATCAATGACTATTTTGAAGTTTTTCATTGATTTATAAAACGATTATTCTCATTATGAGAAAAAAGGTAATACTTTATTGCCTATATTTACCTAAAATGCCTTTGATAATTTTCTCAAAGCCTCATGTAATCGCTCTTTGTTTACTGCTGTGTTCAATCTAAAGTAAGAATAACCATTGCTACCAAAAGAAACACCATCATTTAATGCTAGTTTAGATTCCGTCAATAACTTCTCTTTAATCTCTTTATGAGACAGCTGTGTATTTTTGAAACATAACCAAATTAAATAAGTTGCTTCAGGCTCATTGAATTCGATAGGTAAGTTGTTTATTTTTAAATAATTTTTTGTTAATTCTATGTTGTTTTGAATGTATTTTTTCAGCTGTGAAACAAATTCTGCACCATTTTCATATGCTGCTTGTGTTGCAATATATCCAAAGAAATTTATAGAATTAATTTGTCTTTTTTGTGAAACTTTTTTAAATATCTCAAGTAACTTTGGATTATGAGAAATTGCATAAGCAGTATTTAATCCAGCAATATTAAATGTTTTTCCCGCAGAATTCAGTGTGATTGTAATATCGGAAATTTCTTTAGAAATTGATGCAAGTGGAATGAATTTTTTAAATGTAATATCTGAGTGTATTTCATCTGAAATAATTATAATATTATTCTCTTTACATATTTGTGCTAAATCTTCTAATTCTTCTTTATTCCAAACTCTTCCTACAGGATTATGCGGTGAACATAAAGCTAGGACTTTAGTGTTTTTTGTAATCTTAGCTTTTAAGTCTTCTAAATCCATAGTGTAATAACCATTTTCTTCTTTTAGTTCATTTACTACTACTTTTCTATTATTTGATTGAACACATTTAAATAGTGGAGGATATATTGGAGTTTGAACGATTACTTCATCTTCATCATTTGGACAAAATGCTTCAATACATGCTGAATATGCGGGAACTACACCATTTACCATATATATTTCATCTTTATTTACATTCCAATTATGTTGATTCTTTTGCCAATTTATTATTGAATTAAATAAATCATCACTTTGTAAACTATATCCATATGTTGAGTTTTGTGCTGCTTCAAGAATTTTATCATTAATA
>DKNG01000139.1:28462-29770 GCA_002470185.1 Arcobacter sp. UBA7394
GTTTTAAAATCCATATCCGCAACCCATAAAGCTTGCAAATCTTCATAACCAAAATATTTTTCTAAAGCATCGTGTTTTTCACAGTTTGTATTTTTTCTATTGTTTTCTTCATCAAAATTGTAATTCATATTTATACCTAATAATTGTTTTGAGTAAATTTTATAGAAATAATCTTAATTTTACACATTTATATGAATATTAAATATGGATTTAATTTACCCTCTTTTTATAAATCATATATAAAACCTCTATTATAAACTATTTTTTATTGATAAAATGATATAAGTTTTATACTAATACAAACTATCATGGGGATTAAATGAAAGAAGCAATTGAACTATTAAAAAAACATGATTTACTTAGAGTTATTGACGATGAATTAGATATTTATTTAGAGATACCTCATATTGCATATATTGAAGTAAAAAAAGAGGATTCAAAAGCCCTTTTATTTACAAATGTTGTTGATAAAAAGAATGACAAAAAATATGATATGCCGATACTTATGAATGTATTCTGTAATGAAAAAGCAGTTAAATTATTCATAGGTGATGGAGATAAAATTGGTGCTGAGATTGAGTCTTTATTAAAGATGAAACCACCAACTACTTTTAGCGAAAAACTTTCTACTTTTGGAAAGTTATTTGCACTTAAAAACACAATTCCTAAAAAGAACAAAGGAAAAGGTGAGTGTCAGCAAGTAATTAAACTTGGAAAAGATGCAAAACTTACTGATTTACCAGTACTTACTACTTGGGAGCAAGATGGTGGACCATTTATTACAATGGGGCAAGTATATACTACTTCATTAAATGGTGAAATGAAAAACTTAGGTATGTATAGACTTCAAGTGTATGAAGATAATACTCTAGGAATGCACTGGCAAATTCACAAAGATTCAAATCATTTCTTCCATGAATACAAGAAAGCTGGTAAAAAAATGCCTGTATCTATTGGTATTGGTGGAGATCCTATGTATATTTGGTGTGGACAAGCTCCATTACCAATTGGAATTTTTGAATTAATGTTATATGGTTTTGTAAAAAACAAAAATGCTCAACTTGTAAAATCAATTACAAATGATATTTGGGTTCCAAAAGATAATGACTTTATTATTGAAGGATTTGTTGATCCATCAAAATTAAGAATTGAAGGGCCATTTGGAGACCATACTGGATATTATACTCTTGAAGAAGAGTACCCGTTTATGGAAGTAACTGCTATTACTTCAAAAGCAAAACCAACATACTTAGCAACTGTAGTTGGTAAGCCACCATTAGAAGATAAGTATATGGGACATGCAACAGA
>DKNG01000139.1:29897-37316 GCA_002470185.1 Arcobacter sp. UBA7394
AAACTTTATATCCAGGACACGCACAACAAATGATGCATGCATTCTGGGGAGTAGGGCAAATGTCTTTTGTTAAACATGCAATTTTTGTAAATGAGGATGCACCTGATTTAACAGACCATGATGCTATAGTAGCGCATATATTAAATAGAATTAATATAGATGATATGATGATTTCAAAAGGTGTAGTTGATGCACTTGATCACTCATCACCAAAGTTTGCTTTAGGTGGTAAACTTGGACTTGATTGTACTGGAGAAGAGATTGAAGAGTTAGGTATTACTCAGATTGAAGATGATGAGTTATTATTCAAAATGAAATCTTTGACTAATGAAGTGGTAGATTTAAAACAATATTACACTAATACAAAAAATCCAGTTACAATTATAACTGTAAATAAAACTAGAAGTCAAAAACATCTATTTGAAGATTTAAAGCCATTATATGAAAATATGAAGGTTGTTATTATGATTGACGCTGCAAACCAAAATGATGTAAATAACCCATATATGTTAGTTTGGAGAGTTGTTAATAATATGGATTCGAATAGAGATGTTTATATTGAATCAAATACAATTTGTATCGATGGAACAAATAAAAATTCATTTGATAATTTCAAAAGAAGATGGCCTGATGATGTGGATTGTACACCAGAAGTTTTAGATTCTTTACAAGAAAGAGGAATTATTGATATAAGTGATGAATTCAAAAAAGAATTTCAACTATAAAGATAAGAGGTTTCTCTTATCTTTATAAAACTTTTATACCATTCTTTCCATTTTCTTTTACAAAATACATAGCTTTGTCAGCTCTTTTTATAACATCAGCTTTATTATCACCCTTTTTATATTCTGTAACTCCAAAACTAGATGTTAATGTTTTCCCAATTTTTAAATCTTTATTTATAATAATCTCTTTTAAAAATTGAGCTACTTTTTCTGCTTCATCCTCATTTGTATTAGGAAGTATTACAATAAACTCTTCTCCACCCCATCTACCAATGTAATCAGTACTTCTTATATGTTTTGAAACTAATTTACTAATAGATACTAATACATGATCCCCTTTTATGTGTCCTAATGTATCATTGATTATTTTGAAATCATCAATATCTAAAAAGATAATTGAAAAAGTTGAATTCGTATTTTTAGCTTTTTTTATTTGACTAGTCATAATCTTTTCAATTTTTCTTCTATTAAATACTTTTGTCAAACTATCTTTATTTGCATAATCAATAAGAGCTTTTTCAGCAATTTTACGTTTTTTAATTTCTGTTCTCATTTTTGTATTTATTATCAATATGATAACTATTATAATAAATAAAGGAAGAATATATTTATATACCCAAGAATAGTCGTTTATTTCTTGATATAAAACTAATTGATATTTATGTTCAATCATATCTTTTTCATCTTGTGTGAATTGTTCAATGACTTTATTTAAAATATCAATAGCAATTTGATTCTCTTTTTTTGTAGTTAATCTTATTTCCATTGTATAAGGCAAAGTACCAGATATTTTAATATGATTGTTTTTTTTCTTTATAATATTATATGAAAGACTAAAAATATTATGAATAACTCCAAATATTTCTTTATCTTCTATCATGGAAAATGCTTTATTTAAATTATCAACTTGAATAAATTCAATATTAGGATAACTCTTTTTTAAAGAATAAAAAATAGATGTTTTTTCAAGCAGAGCTATCTTTTTGTTTTTTATGAGTGATAAATCAGTAATAAGGTTGGTATTATTGCCTGTAGCGATTGCCATTGATATATTTGTAATAGGCTTACTAATACTAGTTTTTTGTAAATCAACACTATTTTTATTATAGTTAACTCTAAACATCCTATCATTTGTTTGTATTGCACTTAAAATCTTTTCATTTGGTGGATATTCAATAATATTAAAATTTTTATTAAGTTTTTTTTCTAATAATCTCCAATAATCAAGTTCAATTCCATCTAATTGATTATTGATTTTATATGAGTAGGGCATATTTTTACTATTTGATATAAGTGCAAATCTTTTATTTTTTAAAAACTTTTTCTCTGTTGTATTTAAGAAAAAATCTTTTTTGTTGTAGATGAAATCTTCAATCTCAAAATCAGTATTTTTTTTAAATCCTAATACAAGATATAAACGTTTAATTTCATGTATCTTTTTTTTATCTATTTCACCTAAAATACCTTCATTGTATTTTGATAATTTTTTCAATACTGTTGCTTCATATACTAATGATTCTAAAGATTTATTTTGAGTATTATATTTTGTATGTATTAGTTTTGCTGTTTCTTCTATATTCTCGAATGCATAAGACCAACCTTTTAATGTAGCTTCTGTAAATTTTTTTACTCGTATTGGGTTATTCTTTAACTCATTTTCTGATGTGAATAAGATACCTCCATAAAAATCAAAACCATAATCTTTAGGATTAAATATATCATATTCAATACCTTTATTTTTTAATATATATGGTTCATTAGATAAATAAGAACCCATCAAGTCAGTTTTACCAGATATTAAATCTTCTAATTTAAAAGAGTGAGAAATAAAATCTATTTCATTTGTTTTAATGCCTTCTGATTGTATCATTGAATTGATACTTGCTGCTGATCTAGCATCGCTTGTTAGCATTATTTTTTTTGATTTAAAATCATTAATAGATTTGATATTTGATTTTTTTAGACTTAATAAAACCATGGGAGAATTTTGATAAATTGCATTAAGCAATACAATTTTATGACCTTGTAAACGGTCAATAATTAGTGATGATTTTCCAACACTATAAGTGTTAGGATTATGAAGCACATTTTCTAGTAAATTAATATTATAATTAAATTCTTTAATATTTACATCTAGATTATTATCAGAATAATAACCTTTTTCTTTTGCCATGTAATAACCTGCAAATTGAAATTGATGTAACCAATCTAATTGTAGATTAATTCTATCTTGACTATTTGCACTAGCATTTAATAGTAGTATAATAAATAATGTAAGAATATTTTTAAATAACATTCGAACATTATACATAATTAAATTAAATTATTAATTTAAAATTAAGAATAATTTTAGAATTATTTTAAAATTATTTTTATTTTGCATTTTTCAATATCTAAATAAAGATTTTTCTCTTCTTTTAGCTTATCAAATTCTTTTTGATGAATTATAAAATTAGGATTTTCTGGGAAGTCTTTTAGTCTTGCAACTATTTCATAATATTCCCCACAGAATGATGAATCAATTATCTCAACTCTAAAATTATTTTTTTCATTTGTAAGTAAACATTTATTGATTGATATAACTGCTATTTGTTTTTCATTTACTTCTAAATTCATACTTTTTGTTACTTCATTTGAAAGTACATTTATTTCTGATAAGAAGTTTGCAATATAGTAGTTTGCAGGATTATTATAAATCTCATTAGTAGTATCAAATTGTAATAATTTCTTATCATGAATAATACCAATTTTATCTGATATTGTTAATGCTTCTTTTTTGTCATGAGTTACAAGTATAGCACTTAGATTATATTTTTTGATTAGATTTTTTAACCAAATTTTTGTTTTATATCTAAGTTGTGAATCTAGATTTGCAAATGGCTCATCAAGTAATAATATCTTTGGATTATTAGCCATAGCTCTAGCAATTGCAACTCTTTGTTGTTGTCCACCTGAAAGCTGATGAATTTGTTTTTTTCTATGATCTGTAATATCAAATTGTTCTAGTAACTGAAGAACTCTTTTTTCTTTATCTTTTTTAGATAATTTATCTAAAGCAAAAGCAATATTATCTTCTACATTTAAATGTGGGAATAGAGCGTAATCTTGAAAGATATATCCAACTTCTCTATTTTTTTCATACACTTCTTTTGATGATACACATGTGTCACCTATACAGATGTTTCCACCGTGTTCTCTTTGTAGTCCTGCAATAGATCTTAAAATTGTTGTTTTACCGCATCCACTTTGACCTAATAAAGTAACAATCTCACCAGATTGCACATCAAAGCTGATATCTTCTAATATTGATGTTGTATCAAATTTAATTGAAAAGTTATTTACACTTACCATAAGTTTTATGCCTTATTCATATTTTTTGCTAATAGTGTCACCGATATTATTCCAATGATAATAATAAACATTGATGGTACTGATGATTCTATAATTTGTGCTTGTTGTGTTAATTCTAATGCTCTTACAGCTAATGTATCATAATTAAATGGTCTTAATATCATAGTTAAAGGAAGTTCTTTGATTACTTCAATAAATATAACAATAAATGCAGCAAATGCTGAATTCTTTAGTAAAGGTAAGAATATCTTTACAAATGTTTTATTTTGACCTATATTAAACGTTTTTGCTGCATCATCATATGTTGTTGGAATTCTTGTAAATCCTGATTCAAAGTTATTAATAGCAATTGCTAAGAATCTTACACAGTAACCAAATACAACAGCTATTATTGTTCCCGAGATTATGTATGTTGATGAGAATAAGTCAATTACATATCTATCTAAAATAGCAAAGAATGATAATATACCAACAGCTACAACTGCTCCTGGGATTGAATATCCCATTTTTACAACTTGTGTTAATATTGATGAACTTTTATCTTGATTTACTCTTACATTGTATACAAAAAGTAAAGCTAATGCTGTAATTAAAGCAGCAGATCCAAATGCTAATGTTATTGTTTGATATAATAATGTCATAAAGTCTTCATCGATTATTTCTTCATAAGAAATGGCAAACCAAAAACATAATTGAATAAATGGTAATAAGAAACCAAAGAAAAATGGTATAAAACAAGTTATTACCGCAAGAACATTTTTAAACCCTGTTAATTTTACTTTATCTATTGGTTTAAAATCTTTTCCAGAACTTTTATATACTTTATTTCTTCTTTGTAGTCTTTCTAATACAATTAATAAAAATACAAAAGTCATTAAGATACTAGCAAGTTTTGCCGCATCTTCAACAGAACCCATTCCAAACCAAGCTCTAAAAATTCCAGTTACAAAAGTACTTACACCAAAGTAATCCATAACTCCAAAATCTGCAACTGCTTCCATTACTGCGAGTGTAACACCAGCAACAATAGCAGGTCTAGATATTGGTAAAATTACTTTTTTTAGTATTTGCCATGAAGATAAATTGAATGTCTTAGCCGCATCAATAATTGATGCAGATTCGAATGAAAGATAAGTCTTACAAATTAAATATACATAGGGATATAAAACTAAAGACATAATTATAATAGCACCTTCAATTGACATAATATCAAAGAAGATAACTTCATCTAATGTTTTCCCTAAAGTATCTAAAATAAATGTAGTAACTGAACCTGTAATATCAAACATACCACCATAAATAAATGCCATAATATATGTAGGAATAGCAAAGGGTAGAATTAATCCATAATGAAAGAATTTTGAAAAGGAAAAGGTATATAAAGATGTAAGATATGCTGTGGTAAAACCAATTAATGCAGTTAATACTGCAACACCAATCATAATATATAGTGAGTTAAATACATATTCAAAAAGAAGAGTTTCTTTTAAGTGTTCCCAGTTTTCACTAGAGCCTATAAATAGATATAAGAATATTATTATTGCTGGTGCAGAAATAAGTAGTGTTAAAAAAACACTACTTATTTTTAATTTCGAAAAATTGTTTATCAATTATTATTACTTCCAACCTGCTTGATCAAATACTTTAACAGCAGCTTTATTATTTTCACCTAATGTGTTAATCGAGATTGTATCATCTTTAAACTGACCCCAAGATGAAACTAATTCAGAAGATTTAACACCAGCTAATACTGGGTACTCATAGTTAGCTTTTGCGAATAATTCTTGTGCTTCTTTTGATGCTAAGAATTCAACAAATTTAATTGCATTATCTTTATTTGGAGCATATTTTGCAACACCCGCACCAGATACGTTAATGTGAGTTCCACCATTTTCAAATTTAGGGAAGAAAATTTTAACTTTTTTTACTGATTCTCTTTGAGAAGCATCTTTATTATTAACCATTTTACCAATGTAGTAAGTATTTGCAATTGCAACAGAACCAATTCCATTTGCTACAGCTTTAACTTGGTATCTATCATTACCTTTAGGAGCTTTAGCCATGTTTGCAACAACACCTTTTGCCCAATTTAATGCATACTCTTTACCATGGTGAGCAATCATTGCTGCCATTAAAGATTGATTATAGATATTATTTGATGATCTAACCATAATTTGACCCTTGAATTTAGGATCAGCTAAATCTTCATAAGTAGATAATTTTGAATCCATTCCTGAACCAATTCTATATACTGCAACTCTTGATCTTTTTGTTAATGCAAACCATTTGTTGTCTTTATCTCTTAATGTAGCAGGGATGTTTGTAGTTAAGTAATTAGAGTTAATTGATTGTAATAAATCTTTACTTTTTGCTTGATATAATCTTCCAGCATCAACTGTGATTAAAACGTCAGCTGGCGATTTAGCACCTTCAGATTCCATTCTTTTAATTAAAGCAGAAGCTTTTGCTTTAACAACATTAACTTTGATTCCTGTTTTTTCTTCAAACATTTTGAAAAGTTTTTTGTCTGTATCATAATGTCTATGAGAATAAACATTTACTTCACTACTTGCGTATAACGAACTTGCTAATACTATTGCACTTAATGCTAATTTTTTAATCATTGATTGTCCTTATTTTTTAATCATACTGATAATTGTTATCGCAATTATAAACTTTATTAGCTTTAATTAATCTTAATAGTAAGAATGATTATCATGTAAGTTATTTTATGTCTTTTATGATTTTGTTTAAACCTAAAACTAATTTTTTATTGTTATAATGTATTTTTATTTTAAGGAAATACTTATGAGCGTAATTTTTGAATCAAGAATCAAATGTAATAAAACTGGTGGCGTATATATTGAACTAAAAGATTTAGTAGATGGAAGAGTTGAAATTTGTAAAGATATAGAAGAATATTCAACTAAAATCGAAAAATTAGGTGAAGATTATGGTGGACAGATTGATGAAGTAAAATGGTTTGTTGACGAAGGTGTACCTCAAGAAGAACTTAACCAAATTAGAATGGACATGGATAAATTTAAAGAAGAGATGGATAAAGCAAAAGCGGGTGTGGATAAGTAATGATTTTAATGATAGATAACTATGATTCTTTTACATACAATATAGTTCAATATTGTTTAGAATTAGGAGCAGATCTTAAAGTAATCAGAAATGATGAATTGTCAGTTGAAGAGATTGAAAAACTAAACCCAGAAAAGATTATTATATCTCCAGGACCAGCAACACCAAATGATGCTGGTATATGTCTAGATGTAATAAAGCATTTTGCTGACAAAAAACCAATATTTGGTATTTGTTTAGGTCACCAAAGTATTGC
>DKNG01000139.1:37406-39032 GCA_002470185.1 Arcobacter sp. UBA7394
ATTAAAGTAATCAATAATACTAAAATCTTTAATAATATTCCTGATGAGTTTACTCAAACTAGATATCATTCATTAACAGTAAAACAAGATAATTTACCATCTTGTATTATTCCAACATCAATGAGTTTAGATGACAACGAAATTATGTCTTTAGAAATTAAAGATAAACAAATTTATGGAGTACAATTTCATCCAGAATCTATTATGAGTGAATATGGATATGAGATGATAGATAACTTTCTAAAATTATGATTAATGCAAAGAGTTACAACTACCTATTTTATTTTTTATTATCAATATTAGTAGTAGTTCTACTCTTTGTATCAAATACATTAAGTATATCTTATAAAGAAGCTTTAAATGTATTTGAAAATACTTCTGTTTTAACTTACATAACAAAAACCTCAATATATCTATTTGGACAAAATGATATAGCCCTTAGATTACCCTTTATAGTTTTTTATATTTTGAGTGTTCTACTAATGTACAAAAGTACTGAAAAATATTTCAAATATGATAGAGATAGGTTTTTATCTATTATTATATTTATGGTTTTACCTGGGGTTTTAAGTGCATCATTATTAGTTAATAGTGCAATAATGGTTACTTTTTTCACTTTGTTATATCTTTATTTTTTTCATAAAGAGAAAAAACATTCTTATGTACTTTTATTTTTATATTTGTTTATTGATAATTCTTTTGCGATTTTATATTTTGCAATTTTTTTATTTAGTCTAAAAAGTAAAGATAAAAAGATACTAATTACTTCACTTGTTTTATTTTCATTATCCATGTATATTTATGGTTTTGAATCAGCTGGAAAACCAAAAGGTTATTTTTTAGATACTTTTGCCATTTATTCAACTATTTTTTCTCCTTTACTTTTTGTTTATTTTGTTTATACAATTTATAGAGCAGGAGTTAAAAACGAAAAAACTTTAACTTGGTATATATCATCAACTGCATTACTTCTGTCTTTAATTTTTTCACTTAGACAAAGAATATATATTGAAGATTATGCACCTTATGTAGTTATATCACTGCCATATATGTTAAAAACATTTTATCATTCCTATAGAGTGAGACTAAAACAATTTAGGAAAAAACACTATATCTCTGCAATTTTAGTTTTTATAATGCTATTTTTAAATGTAATTTTAACAATTATAAATAAACCATTATATTTAGTAATCCCAAATGAAAGAAAACATTTCGCTTATAAATATCACTTTATAAAAGAGATTGCTCAAGAGCTAAAAAAACGTAAAATCAATAATGTATATACTACAGATGAGCGATTACAATTAAGACTTAAGTATTACGGAATTGAAAAAGGATATAATTACTTTATTACATTTAATAAAGCAACTATATATACAAGTTCTATTACTGTCAATTATTATGGAAGAGATTTAAAAACTTTATATATTAAAAAAGTAAAATGAAAAAATCATTTACAATACTTGAACTAATTATTGTGCTACTTCTTTTATCTCTATTATATACATCATTTATTCCCAAAATAAACACTAATAATATCTATGAATTAAAAAATAGATTAATACTTCAATTAAAGTATCTTAGATATAAAGCATTAACTGACAGTAAATATGATGAATCAGATTC
>DKNG01000068.1:0-966 GCA_002470185.1 Arcobacter sp. UBA7394
TGAGAGTATCTCTCTCCTCTTTTTCCCTCTTTTAGAGAGTATTCAAGATTGTTGTATGAAGTTGCAACTTCTTTTACCCTATCAAAACTTTCAGGATTGATAAGAGATCGTCCTAAGTTTGTATGTACAATAATTCCAGTTGCATTGATTACTTTTTGTAATGATGGAGAATTTATTTGATTATATTGTTTTAATACTTGTTCTATTAATTCATCGTATGTGAAATTTTCACATTCTTTATTTAATATATTTGTTCTAGTATTATTTATAACATCCTTTGCAATAGCCGTAATTAAAGGCTTTGCGCATGCTTCAAAAGCTTTGTCATTGACAAACTTGTCCACTTTTGGAAGGCTCTTCAGTAAATTCATATTTACCCTTTCAGATTCTTTTAAAAATATTTTGTGTAAGATTTCAGTCTTCTTAAACGGGGGGTATGTGATCCTGGTGGACACCGCAGGCTTCAACCCTGATCGGCGGTTTTTGTGTAAACGCCGCGGTAGGTTCGATTCCTACACCTTCTCGCCATTAACTAAATGGCTACAACCCCCGAAGAATCATACTTTCTTACAAAATTGTTCTGAGATTTTATCCAATTAAATATTCATTGTCACTTAAGATAATAGTAAAGTTTTTTTTACTTTTTAATAATTTTAATATGTATATTTAAAAACTTTTTCTAAAATAAAAATTTATATTAATAAGGAATAAACAAATTATGTCAATTGCAAATATAAAAGAATTTCTATGCTCTCATGGAGAGAAGCTTATTGCTTTAGGATTCATACTTTTTATTACTTATGCTTTGATGAGTGAGATTTATACAAAAGATGTTTATGTAAAACCAATAGGAGCTTTTGGCGGGTTTATAGCTAGTTTAGGCATGATTGGACAGCTACTTTATTATAAAGAGTTTTTTCAAAAAGAAGGTTTGATTTTTATAATACTAAAAATAGGGTATTACTT
>DKNG01000068.1:1078-15780 GCA_002470185.1 Arcobacter sp. UBA7394
TTTATTTCTTAGAAATTTTTACTATATCTTTATATAAAATATTGTATTTTAAAAAATAAAAAAAGAAGGACATATATGGAAGACTCTTGGGAACTAGTACCAACAAAAAATATAAATCAAATGTTGAGATTAAGAACAGATATAAATGAAGATAATCTTGATGGAAAATTCAAAAACTTACTTGTTGTAAAACACAAATACCATGTAGCGGATGACATTATGTTTCCTGATCCTTCTTGTTTAGCTTTTTTTACAGCTTTTGAACAGAATCATTTAGTAAACTTTGAACAAAATGACGAGTTGAAATTATTAGGTGTTGATATATTTGAGGGAACTATGAAGTTTTTCATTTATTGTGATGATGCACAAAAGACAGTTTATGATTGTATTTCATTTCTAAAATCAAATCCACTTTTTAAATGTGAATTTGAAATTATTTTAAACGATAATGGAAACAGTATCAAAAAGCTAAAAGCTTAAATACAAAAAGAATATTATAGTTAGTGAACTATAATATCTTTTGCTCCTTTTGGAATAACTTCTCCAATAACTGAAGCATATCCGAAAGTTAAATCTTCTATCTCTTTTATATACTCTTTAGCATCGTTTTTATCCATTGCTATTAATAAACCACCTGATGTTTGAGCATCACATAATAATGATTTACAATAGTGAGATAAGTTATTCATATATAATACTTTATCTTCTAGATATTTGATATTTTTCTTTGTTCCTCCAGGAATTACATCATCATCAGATAATGATATAGCTTCTTCAATAACAGGAACACTTTGACATTCAATCATCATTGAAGTCAATTCATTTGTACACTCTAAAGCGTGACCTAGTAATCCAAATCCAGTAATATCTGTACAAGAACTAACATCATATTTTCTCATGATTTTAGATGGAAGATAGTTTAGTGCTTCCATAATATCTGCACAATGTTTCATTAAATCATTTGGTAATAAATCTCTTTTAATAGCTGTAGTTAAAATACCCATTCCAATAGGTTTTGTAAGAACTAAAACATGTCCGATTTGGGCAGTGTTGTTTCTTACTATTTCATTTGGATGAATCATTCCAGTTACAGATAAACCATAATACATTTCAGGTGATTCAATAGTATGTCCACCTAAAAGTAAACCTCCACACTCTTTGATTTTTTCATTTCCGCCATTTAGGATTTCTCCTAATGCTTCATAGGATAAGTTCTTCTTGTCAAAACCTACAATATTTAATGCTGTTTTTACTTCTGCACCCATTGCAAAAACATCAGATAATGAGTTTGCAGCAGCAATTTTTCCATAAATATATGGATCATCAATAACAGGAGTAATAAAATCTAAAGTTTGTACTATTGCTTGTTCATCATTAATTTGATAAACACTAGCATCTTCGGCCGTATCAAAGCCAACTAAAATTCTGCTATCTGTTGGTGTTAAGTTGCAAATTGTTTGTTTTAAGTCCCCCGGACCCATTTTTGCGGCTCACCCAGCAGCTTTAACGAATTTAGTTAGTTTATATTCGTTATTCATAAAATTCCTTGTTTTGCATTATTTATTCATTAAAGTAGTAATTATTTTTAAGTTATAACATAGATATGTAGTACTAATATATAAAATGATAGTTATTACACTTTTATGTAAACCTAATACCATAGGCTAATGCAAATTGATAGCTAATATTTTACTAACAAATGATTTAAGTTATGGTTAAATAGCGGTAAAATATTTTTTACTATAATTTTCTTATTTAAATTATCTAAAAGTATTTATTTTAGTTATGTTATTATAATTAAAAATATTAGTTGAAAGGAAAAATTATGACCCTTCAAAGTAAATTAATTGGAATTGCTTCTTTATCAATTTTAATAATTTGTTTTTTAGGAATTAAAATAGTTGATGATTCTTATGATAATTATAATAGTGCATTAAGTATTGAAAAGATGATTGACTTATCTGATGATATCTCTAATGTAGTTCATGAACTACAAACAGAGAGAGGTTTATCTGCTGCTTATTCAATCTCTGGAGCAGAGGTTTTCAAGAAAAAAATTTTAATACAAAGAATACAAACTTCTAAAACTATAAATGATTTTGAGAATGTTTTTAAAAACAATTATAGCTTCTTTGATGAAGAAATAAAAAATAGAATTGAAAAAGTTTTATCAATGTACAAAGACAATATTATTCAAAAAAGAATGTTAATCATAAATGAAGCAATTGATACTTATGAAGTAATAGATTTTTTTACCGCAATAAATGATGAACTTTTAAAAAGTCTTTTGTATTTATCAAAAATATCAAATAACTCAGAAATCACTAATGACTTAATTGCATTTAATAATTTATTATTATTAAAAGATAGAATGGGATTAGAAAGAGCTATTGGTTCTGTGGTATTAATATGGAATTTCTCAGATGAATCGATTTTTAGGTTCAAAGAAGTTGCAACAGCTATTAATATTTATAAAGACAACTTCTTTTTTTATACCTCATATAAAGGTGGAGAACATTTTAGAAATAAAATGGAAAATAATAAATTTGAATATGTTGATGCCATGATATCAAAATTTATAAATTGGAATGGAAAAGATAATATTGATATTAGACCAGAAGCGTGGTTCTCAGGTATTTCAAAAAAGATTGATTTTTATCATAATGAAAACTTATTTTTTATTAAGCAACTAAAAACTGATGTTCAACAATACAAAAAAGAATCAAAAAATGAACTAATTCTTTTATCTATTATTATGCTTTCTTCAATATTGGTTTTTACAATTTTTACTTATCTAACACAGAAAAGAATTTTAAAATCACTGAATGATTTCAAAGTTGGGCTTTTATCATTTTTTGATTATTTAAATCAAAAATCAGAGAAAATTAAAACTCTAAATGAAAATACAAATGATGAATTTGCTTCTATGTCCAAGATTGTAAATAAAAATATTGTGTCAACGAAGATGAGCCTAGATGAAGATAAAACAATTTTAAATGATGCAATATTAATTATAAAAGAGTTTGAAAAAGGTAATTTACACCAAAGACTAACACGTGAAATATCAAATCCTATTTTAAATGAGTTAAAAAATATTCTAAATCAAATGGCTAATAATCTGGAGTTAACTATTGAAGAGTTACAGCATACAAATGAAGAGTATGAAGTATCTTTAGAGAACTTGAAAAAAACTCAAGCTCAATTAATAGAATCAGAAAAAATGGCAAGCTTAGGTGGATTAGTAGCAGGAGTTGCCCATGAAATTAATACACCTGTAGGAATTGGTATTACAGGAAGTAGCCACTTCTTAGAAATGACAAATAAGCTAAAAAAATTATATGATAGTGAGAATATGGGAGAAGATGAGTTTGAAGATTATTTAAATAGTTCTGTTGAGTTAGCAAACTTAATTAATCTAAATTTGTCAAAAGCGGCAAAACTTGTAAATAGTTTCAAACAAATTGCTGTAGATCAAACAAGTGAAGAAAAAAGAACTTTTAATTTACAAAAATATTTAAATGAAGTATTATTAAGTATTGGAAATGTACTAAAGAAAACACAAATCAAAGTAAATATTAATTGTGATTCAAGTATTAAGATTTATTCTTACCCAGGACTTCTATCTCAAATAATTACAAATCTAATAATTAATTCAATAATTCATGGCTTTGATGAAGGAAATAAAAAAGGTGAAATAAATATAGATGTAAAATTATCTGAAGAAAAATTAATTTTACTTTATAAAGACGATGGAAAAGGGATTCCTTTAGAAAATATGAATAAAATATTTGATCCTTTTTTTACAACAAATAGAGAAAATGGCGGAAGTGGTTTAGGTTTAAATATTATATACAATATAATAACTAAGCAGTTAAATGGAACAATCAAATGTAAAAGTAATGAGCCTATAGGTGCAGAGTTTTTAATTACTTTCAAAATATAAATAGGGATATGTTATGGGAAATATGAAATTTTCTAATAAAAATAAAATTGTAAAAGAAAATAATGAGAAGTGGAAAATCTTAATATCTGATGATGAAGAAGATATTCATTTACTTACAAAAACTGTATTAAAGAATTTTGAATACAAAAATAAACAATTAGAATTTTTAAGTGCATATAGTGGAAAAGATACAGTTGAAATTTTAAAAGAAAATGATGATATTGTTTTAGTTTTGTTAGATGTTATTATGGAAAATGATAATGCGGGATTAGAAGTAGTAAAACGAATTAGAGAAGAGTTATGTAATGACTTTATTCAAATTATTTTACGTACAGGACAATCTGGACAAGTATTAGAAGATGATGTTGTTATGAATTATGCAATTAACGATTATAAAGAAAAAACAGAATTAACTTCTCAAAAACTTTTAACTACGGTTACTACTTCTATTCGTTCTTTTGAAAATATGAAAAATATAAAAAAATTAAACCATGAGTTAAGTGGTTTATTATCTACTTATGATGAATTTGTAATTGCTGCAAGAACTAATAAAGAAGGTGAAATTGTTTATGTTACAGAAGCATTTTGTGAACTTACTGGTTACACAAAAGAAGAACTAATCGGAAATACTCATTCTTTATTAAAAAGTTCTAATACAGCACAAGAAGTATATGAAGACTTATGGAAGACTATTAGTTCTGGTAATGTTTGGAAAGGTGAAATTCAAGATAAACGAAAAGATAATAGCTTATACTGGTTATCAACTATTATTTCTCCTGAATATGATGTAGAAGGAAATTTTTTATATTATACTGCCATTTCTCAAAATATTACAGAGAAAAAAGCTATTGAAAAAGCTAAAAAAGAGATGGAATTAGCAAATAAAGAGATCGCATCCTTAAATGATGAAATTATTGATACACAAAAAGAAGTTGTATTTAGATTGGGTGCAATTGCAGAAGCTAGAAGTAAAGAGACGGGAATGCATGTAAAAAGAGTTGCAGAGTATTCAAAACTTTTAGCTTTATACTCAGGTTTGAGTGAAAAAGAAGCTGATATTATAAAAATGGCTAGCCCTATGCATGATATAGGAAAGGTTGCCATTCCTGATAATATATTAAATAAACCAGGTAAATTCACAGATGAAGAGTTTGAAATTATGAAAACCCATGCTCAAATTGGCTATGAAATGCTAAAATCATCTTCAAAAACAATTTTAAAAGCAGCAGCTATTATTGCTCATGAACATCAAGAAAAGTATGATGGTAGCGGATACCCACAAAAACTTAAAGGTGAGGATATACATATATATGGTAGAATCACAGCATTAGCTGATGTTTTTGATGCATTAGGAAGTGAACGAGTATATAAGAATGCTTGGAATGATGAAAAAATATTTAAACTATTTAAAGAGGAAAGAGGAAAACACTTTGATCCTAAATTAATAGATATTTTCTTTGAACATTTAGATGAATTTTTAAATATTAGGGATACATTCATAGATAAATAATTCTTTAGATAAAAGGTGTTTTATGCGAGTGATAAACTTTTTAATAATATTTTTATTTATGTTAAACACTTTATTTGCAGAAGAAAGAAAAATAAAAATAGCTGTAGTCAAAGATATGTTTCCATACTCTTTTGTAGATGATATAGATACTTCTCATGGGATATTTATAGACTATTGGAAAAAATGGGCTGAAAAAAACAATATAGAAATAGAATTTATCCCTTATTCAAAAGAAGATTCTGTTATTGCTTTAAATAATGAAGAAGTAGATATTCATTCTGGTTTATTTAAAGATATAAAGTTATTGGATAGCTTTGATTTTGTAAACCCTATATATCCTTCTCAATCTTTTGTATATTTTAATACAAGCTTTACAGATCAAATTAAATCAATTGATGATTTAAAAAATAAAAATATTGGTTTATTAAATAACAATAACTATGAATCATATCTTTATTCAAACTTTCCAAATGTAAAAATTAAAAACTATGAAGATTCAAAAAAACTTTATAAGGCTTTATCTTCAAAAGAAATAGATTTTTTTATAGATGATTCTTTGCAGGTTTGGTTTCAATTAATAAGCAATTACAATTTTAATAAAGTCACTAAATTAGAAAATACCAAATTAGAAAATTGGTTTTATTCTGTAATAAAAAAAGACAATGAAGAACTTCAAAATATAATTAAAAATAGTACAAAAGAAGTTTCTATTGATGAAATAATAGAAATTGAAAAAAAATGGATAATTAAAGAATCTTATAGATATTTTGAAAAACAACAAAATAATGATTTCCTAACAAAAGAAGAAAGAAAATGGCTACGAAATAATACGAATATAAGTCTTGCAGTTGTAAAAGATTGGGACAGATATAGTTCACTTTCTTCTGTGGGTGTTATTGAAGGCTTTCATATTGATTTGATTAAGAAGATTAATGAAATCCTAAATAGTGATATAAAAATCAAAGTATTAGATACTTGGTCTAAGGCTTACAATTCTGTTATTAGTGGTGAAACCACTGGTATTCCTGGATTGTCTTGGTCTAAGAGTAGGGAAGAGATTTTTAATTATACACCTTCTTATTATTACAGTCCCTATTTTATTGTTACAAGAAAAGATAATAAAACAATAAAAAGTTTAAAAGATTTTAACACTCATAAAGCTGCTACTTTTGAAAACTCCATTACAAATAATATTATAAAAAAAGAAGCACCACTTACTAATATTACACATGTTAATAGTATCAAAGGAATACTAAAAGCTATTTATGAAAGAAAAGTAGATGCAGCATTACTTGAAAATGCAAGAGTAATTGATCTTAATGAATATAACTTAAAAATTGTTGATTCTATTTATAGTAAATATAGTGAACTTTCAATTGGTACATTAAAAGAAAATTTGATTTTTAGTTCAATACTTTCAAAGGCAATTAATTCAATAAAACCCCAGGACCTTTATGTTTTAAAACAAAAATGGTTAAAAAATAAAAAAAATTTTTCAAAAGAAGAAGTCTCTTATATTAATAATTCAAAAACTCTAAAAGTTGGAATTGAGGATTGGACTGCAATTATTGAAATGGATGATAATAAGAATATAGAAGGAATAGCTGGCGAAATTGTAATCAAAGCTCTTTCAAATTCAGGTCTAAAGTTAAAATATATAAAAGGTTCTTGGGATGATTTATTAGAGTCTTTTAAAAAAGGTGAAATAGATATTTTACCAACTACTTTATATACAAAACAAAGGGCTAAATATGGAGATTTTTCAAAACAGTATTTGTCTTTACAAAACTATATTTATGTGAAGTCAAATAATAATGATGTCAAAACTTTATCGGATTTAAATAAGAAAAAAATTGCAATTCAAAAAGGTTTTGCAACTATTACATTAATAAAAGAGAGATTTCCAAATATAGAAATTATTGAAACCAAAAATTTAGAGGAATCAATACAGTTAGTTCTTAATAATGAAGTTGATGCATTATTTGAAATACAAGTTTCTGTTGAGAGTAAACTAAGAGATTTCCTAGTTACAAATTTAAAATCTATTTCTCAAAATAGCATCAAAGCCCAAGGTTTACATATTTTTCTTCAAAAAAATAAAGGTTTGTTAAATTCTGTATTAAATAAATCATTAGATACTGTATCAGAATTAGAAAGAAATCAAATCATATCAAAGTGGTTAAATAGAGTTAATATTAAAAAAGAAATTAATATTGCTTTAACTACTTCAAAAGCTCCTTATGTTTTAAATGAAAAGTATATTAAAGGAATTGAATATGATTTATTAAAAAAGATATTTGAATTAAATTCGATTAAAATTAATAAGATTAAAAAATTTTTAACACCTAAAATGAATACTGTATTATTAGAAAATAATGATTTAGATTTAGCAGTTAATGTAAAAGAGAATAAAAATGATGGTTTATTTTATTCTGAGCCTTTTATTGAGTTTAATAATATAATTGTTTCAAGAAAAAAGGATAATATTCAAATTAATAAAGTTAGTGATCTGTATAACAAAAAAGTGATTGCTTTTTCTAATGCTCATAAATATTTAGGAAAAGAGTATCATACTTTATTTAATTTACAAAATAGACCGAGAAACTATAAAGAGTATGTTTTTCAAGATGATCAGGTTAAAGACTTTTTAAATAAAAAAGTAGATCTAATTATTTTAGATGAAAATATATTTAAATGGCATTTTAATAAACTTTCAAAAGATGAGCTATCTGAATATAAATTTAATTATTTATTGTCAAAACCAAATAAATATAAAGTAGCTTTTAAAAACCAAAATTTAAGAGATATTTTTAATAAAAATCTTGAAGTAGTTAGAAGTAATGGGGATTATAAAGAGATAGTTGAAAACTATATAGAGGGATATATAGAATCAAAACTAAAAATTAATTTTTTAATCTCATCTGTAATAAGTAAGGCAGTCTTCGAAGATAATCATATAGAATTAGAAAAACTTCTTGCTATATTTACATCTTTGCCATATATTGAAAAAATTGATGTGTTTAATAATAAAAATATTTTAATATCAGAAGATTTTGTAAGTGAAAGTACTAAGTTTACTCAACAAGACAGTTATTATTTAACTAATAATTTACCTCAAAAAGTTGGTTATATAAAAGTATATTTTAATAACAAACTTTTAGAAAAATATAAAAACAATTACTCTTTTATCCCTCAAGTAAATAGATTTGATGATCTTGAGTCTTATGAGTACATACTGAGTATTTATAAAAGATTTGGATATATAAATGATAGAATAAGTTTTGATACAGATGAGCTTCATTTTCTAGAAAAAAAGAGAATTATTAAGTTTTCAAGTTCACATTGGCAACCTTTATCTATTACTGAAAATGATAAACATGATGGTTTACTTGCTGATTATATAAAGTTAGTAGAAAAAAGAACAAATTTAAAGTTTGAATATGTAGAGAGTAAAAACTGGTTAGATGTATTAGAAAAGTTTAAAAACAAAGAAATAGACTTAATTCCAGGTATTGGAGATAGAGCATATAGTTTTGACAATGCATTAATTTCAATGCCTTTCACTTCTTTTAAATATGCGATTGTTTCAAATAAAAATGAAAACTTTATTGATGGATTAAGAGATTTAAGAGGTAGAAGTGTAGCTATTCCAAAAGGTTATAGTTCACACAAATTATTAAAAAATAGTAATTTGGATATAAAGATTATTGAAACAAGTGATGAAAAAGAAGCTTTGAGTTTGGTGGCTCGAAAGGAAGCAGATGCTTTTGTAGCTCACAGTGCTATAGCTATTTATAATATTAAGAATAATTTCCCAGAACTGAAAATAGTTGGATTGTCTAATATAAAATTTTTACATCATTTTTTGATTCAAGATGATTATCCTGAATTATTAAGTATTTTAAATAAAGTGATTTATAATATTACCCCAAAAGAAAAACAAGATATTAAATATAAATGGATTCAAACCGAAGTTTCCACAGCAGTTGATTATTCTGTTATATATACAATTATCACTATTTTTTCTTTAATTCTACTAATAGTTTTAATTTTTACAAGAAAACTATCTCAAGCAAAAAAAGAGATTGAATTAAAAAACCAAAAGATTGAAAATACTATAGAAACATTAGTAAATACTAAAAATGAATTGATAGCAAAATCAAAAGATTTAGAAGAACAAAAAGAGGCTTTTGAAACACTATTTTACGATACAGCTGATGGTTTGAGCTTATTAAAAGATGGTAAGTTTATTGAATGTAATAATGCAGCTTTAAATATTTTAGATTATAAAAATAAAGAAAAATTTTTAAACCTAAAACCTCATGAATTATCACCTGAATATCAACCAGATGGTGAAAAATCTGAATTAAAAGCTAAAAAATTAATAGATGAATGTCTAAAAAATGGATCAAGTAAATTTGAATGGATTCATCTGAAATCTACAGGTGATGAGGTATGGATATCTATTCTTCTTACAAAAATTGTATTAAATCATGAACCTATGATTCATGTTGTTTGGAGAGATATTACTGATAAAAAAATACTTGAAAAACAAATTTTAGATAGAAACAATGAATTAGAAGATGCTAATAATGAACTAGAAATTTCAATAGATAATTTACAGCAAACACAAGAGCAATTAATTGAATCAGAAAAGATGGCAAGTCTTGGTGCTTTAGTTGCAGGTGTTGCACATGAAATTAATACTCCAATTGGTATTGGATTGACAGGAGCTAGTCATTTCCTAGAAATTTCTAATAAAATTAAAAAAATGTATGAAAATGATAAAATGACTCAAGAAAGTTTTGAAGACTTCTTAAATACATCAGATGAACTAGCTATTTTAATTAACTCAAATCTTAAAAAAGCTGCTAATTTAGTTAAAAGTTTTAAACAAGTTGCAGTAGATCAAACTAGTGAAGAAAAAAGAGAATTTTTATTACGCGATTATATAGAAGAAATACTAGCAAGTATTCATAGTGTAACAAAAAAGACAAAATTAGATATTTTTATTTCTTGTGATGAAGATATAAAAATAAATAGTTTCCCAGGAGCCATTTCTCAAGTATTAACAAATTTAATTATGAATTCAATTATACATGCTTATGAAAAAGGAGAAAAAGGGCTTTTATCTATTTATGTAACTAAAGAAGATAGTCATATTAAAATTATCTATAAAGACAATGGAAAAGGGATAAAAGAAGAGAATATCTCCAAAATATTTGATCCATTTTTTACTACAAATAGAGAAAATGGTGGTAGTGGATTAGGATTAAATATTATATATAATATTGTTACCACAAAACTAAATGGAAAAATAACTTGTGAAAATAAAACAAAAGGTGTTGAGTTTATTATAACTTTTGAAGTATAATGAAACTAATAGGAATTAATTATGGGAAAATTAAATTTTTACAAAGCTAATAAAGAAATTGAACAGAGCAATGATACGTGGAAGATATTAATCGCCGACGATGAAAATGATGTTCATTCTCTTACTAAAACAGTATTAAAAAACTTTGTATATAAAAATAAAAAATTAGAATTTATAAGTACTTATAATGGTGCAGATACAATTGATGCAGTAAAAAATAATGATGATATTATACTTATACTTCTTGATGTAATTATGGAGAGTGATGATACAGGTTTACAAGTAGTAAAAACTATTAGAGAAGAGTTGAAGAATCAATTTATACAAATAGTTTTACGTACTGGACAAGCAGGATTAGTTCCAGAAACTGAAGTTGTAATGAATTATGCTATTAATGATTATAAAGAAAAAACAGAACTAACTTCAAAAAAATTAATAACTACAATTGTTTCTGCTATTCGATCTTATGAAAATATTACAGAACTTGAAGAGAGTAAATCTAAAATAGAACTACTAAACTATGATTTAAATAAGTTAGTTAATTCTTTAGATAAAAATGTAATTACATGTAAAGTTAATAAGGTTGGAAAACTAATTTATGTAAGTAGAGCTTTTTGTAAAGCCTTTGGTTATGAAGAAGATGAGTTATTAGGACATTCAACAACGTCATTAATTCATAATACTTTTGATAAAGATAAATTTGAAGAGATTAAATTAGCATATAGAGAGTATAAACCTTGGCATGGGGAAGTGAAGTTTCAAACTAAAAATGGACAAACACTCTGGGCTTATGTAAAAAGAGAAGTAGAATTAGATAAAAATGGTAATTTCCTAAACTATACAGTTATCTCTCAAGACATTACAGCTCAAAAAGATATGCAAGAAGCAAAAAATGAAATAGAACTTCTAAATGAAGAGATTATTGATACACAAAAAGAAGTTGTATTTAGACTTGGTGCCATTGCAGAAGCTAGAAGTAAAGAGACTGGAATGCATGTAAAAAGAGTTGCTGAGTATTCAAAACTATTAGCTAGATATTATGGTTTATCTAAAGAAGAGTGTGAAATTGTAAAACTAGCAAGTCCAATGCATGATATTGGAAAAGTAGCAATTCCTGATAATATATTAAATAAACCAGGGAAGTTTACTCCTGAAGAGTTTGAAATTATGAAAACCCATGCTCAAATTGGTTATGAGATGTTAAAGACTTCAAATAAAACAATTTTAAAAGCAGCTGCTATTATTGCCCACCAACATCAAGAGAAGTTTGATGGTTCAGGTTATCCTCAAGAGTTAAAAGGTGAATCAATTCATATTTATGGACGAATAACAGCTTTAGCCGATGTATTTGATGCACTAGGTAGTGATAGGGTTTATAAAAAAGCTTGGGAAGATAAAGAAATCTTTGATTATTTTGAAGCACAAAGAGATAAACATTTTGATCCAGTTTTAGTAGATATTTTCTTTAAAAACTTAGATGAGTTTTTAAGTATTAGGGATAAATTCAAAGATACCTTAGAATTGTAAAAATATTTTTACCATTATTAAGAGGTATTTTATACAAGATATATTAATATTCCATTATAAATTAGCATATAGACCTAAGGTTTAGGTTGGACATAAAGTATGATTTATCTATATTATTAACTTTATTTCTTCATTATTGCTTCAAAAAATTTGAGGTTTTTTATGAAAAAAATTCTTTTCACATTATTTGTACTTTCACAAGTACTGTTTTCACAAACATTTACATTTACTGCAATTCCAGATCAAGATGAAACTAAATTAAAAGAGAGATTCTCTAAATTAGCTGTTTATCTTACTAAGGAATTAGGTGTTGACGTTAAGTTCGTTCCAGTTAAGTCATACTCTGCATCAGTTGCAGCATTTAGAAACAACCAAGTTCAATTAGCATGGTTTGGTGGATTTTCAGGTGTTAAAGCTAGAAAATTAGTTAAAGACTCACAAGCAATTGCACAAGGTGTTGAAGATCCAAACTTCTACTCTTATATTATTGCTCACAAAAGTACAGGAATTAACAAAGCAGAAAAATTATCTGATGCAGTAAAAGGTAAAACTTTTACATTTGGTTCAAAAGGTTCTACTTCTGGTAGATTAATGCCTGAGTATTACATTAGAGAAACTTTTAATGCTTCTCCAAATGATGTATTTAAAAAAGTTGGTTTCTCAGGAAATCACTCTAAAACTATCTCTTTAGTTCAAAGTGGTGCTTATGAATTAGGTGCAGTAAACTATAAAGTATGGGATAGAGAATTAAAAGCTGGAAATATTGATACTTCTAAAGTAAAAGTTATTTACAGAACTCCTGATTACTATGACTACAACTTTACAATTAGATCTGACGTTGATAAAAACTATGGTGCTGGATTTATTAAAAAAGTTCAAAATGCTATCTTAAAACTTGAAGACAAAGAGATTTTAAATGCTTTCCCAAGAGCTAAGTTTGTTGAAGCAAAAAACTCTGATTATGACAAAGTTTATGAAACAGCTAAAAAAATTGGATTAATTGACTAATGATTTTTAATTTAGAAAATGAAACAATCTCATATGAGAACAATAAAGTTTTAGATTCTATTAACTTATCAATCAAGAAGGGCGAAAAAGTAGCTCTTCTTGGGTCAAGTGGTAGTGGGAAATCTACACTACTTAAAAGATTATACGAATTAAAAAGTGATGAGGTGTCTTATTTACCTCAAGATTTAGGTTTAGTAAATAACCTTACTTCATATCACAATATTTATACTTCTAAACTTCAAAATAATTCAACGATTTATAATTTAGTAAATCTAATAAAACCATTTAAAAAAGAGTTAAATGAAGTTACGAAGATTTTAAAAGAGCTTGAAATAGATGATAAGCTTTTAACAAAGTCTTTTAACTTATCAGGTGGACAAAAACAAAGAGTTTCAATTGCAAAATCAATCTACTCAGGTAAAAATATCCTTCTAGCAGATGAACCAATTTCTGCATTAGATGAGTATATTTGTAAAAAGTCTATTGATATTATGCATAATTCATTTGATACTATTATTTGTGCAATGCACAATGTAGACTTAGCCCTAGAGTCTTTTTCTAGAGTTATTGGTATTAAAAATGGAGAAATATTACTTGATAAACAAACTTGTGACATTACTAAAGATGATGTGAGTAGGCTTTATTATGTTACTACTTAACAGCTCAAAAGAGTTAAATGTAAGTTTAGTTTTTATTGCTGTTTTTATCTTCTCCTTATTTTTTGCTGACTTAGAGATTTCTGCATATGAACCATTTTTAGAACTTAGTAAATTTGTAACTTCAATAAAAGATATCAACTTTTCATCTATTGATTTATTAATAGATGCGGCACTTCAAACTATTTATATTGCTACTATGGCAATAGTTTTTTCTGCTATTTTAGGTTTTATATTATCCTTTTATTTTAGTAATATTATTGTTAGAACAATTCTTGCTTATATTAGAGCAATTCATGAGATATTTTGGGCTTTAATATTTTTACAAGTATTTGGACTAAGTACAGTTACAGCAATACTTGCGATAGTATTACCATATAGTGCAATCTTAGCAAAAGTATATGCTGAAATATTAGAAGAATATGATACTTTTGATAATAGAACAGTATCAAGAAAAGCTTCAAGAGTTTCACTGTTTTTTTATACTAAATTACCAAATGCAATGCCACATATAATTTCATATACATTATATAGATTTGAATGTGCTATGAAATCATCTGCAATTCTAGGATTTGTTGGTATTACTACTTTAGGTTATTATTTATCTTCATCTTTTAATGAAGGTTTATATAATGAAGTATGGTTAATGCTTATCATTTTTTATATTCTAATTGCAAGTATTAA
>DKNG01000068.1:15882-16337 GCA_002470185.1 Arcobacter sp. UBA7394
CTATCTAGATTTCTTTTTGAAGACATTGTTCCTAGTCCTATAAAAAACGACTATTCATTTATAGAAGGGCTAACTTGGTTTTATAAAATCTTCATTAATGAGATAGTTCCAGGTATTTTTAACACTATTGTTTTAACACAAGTTTCACTTGTTGCAACTGCTGTACTAGCATTAGTTTTATTTCCTTTAATTTCATATAGATTTGTGGGTAAGTTTGGAAGGTTTTTCTCTCATATATTTTTAGTAGTTTTAAGATCAACTCCTGAGTATATTTTAGCCTTTTTATTTTTATCAATATTTGGTGCTTCTATGCTTCCTGCTGTTGTTGCACTTATGCTTCATAATGGTGCTATTATTGCTTTTATTATTGGTAAGCAATCAAATGAGATTGATTATGTTTTAGACAAATCAACGCACCTTAATTTATATACTTATGAAGTATTACCAAAACTATA
>DKNG01000068.1:16467-17230 GCA_002470185.1 Arcobacter sp. UBA7394
ACACTTGGATTCTATATTGACTCAGCAATTGCAGATATTCGTCTTGATAAAGTTGTTATATTGTTGTTTTTTACTGCATTATTAAATATTACAATTGATTTAATCTCAAAAAAAGTAAGAGATTACCTAAAAACCGATGCTTCTATCACTACATGTGGGTGTGAATTAAAATAAATAATTGTATAATTCATATAAATTAGGTAGGTTCCAAGCAAAGGGATAATAAATTGATCAAAATAGTTACTAATACATTATTTTTATCTTCTATATTAATGACTGCAAACGCAGCTAATAACTACACTTATGTATTTACTAGTACGTCAAATATAGATAATGCAAAATCATTTATTAATAAACACCTACAAAACAATACTCAAGATATTTATATTATTAAACACAAAGATAGATATAGAGTTTCTTATGGAGCTTTTGATAATAGATCTGAGGCTAAATATTTCAAACGAAATCTTCCTTCTAAAATAAAAAACCTTGATAAATTTTTAGTAAAAAATACTTTTGACTTGACTAGTGATTCTTCTAATATTGTTGAAGTAATTAGAAGTAATAAACCTATATATAAAAAAGAGATCAAAAAACAAAAAGTAGAAGTACTTAAAAAAGAAGTTCATAAACCTAAATTGGTAACTACAAACTCTTCTATGAATAATTATTCTTTTGTTTTTTTTAATACAAGTAAAATCTCAAATGGTAAAAACTTTGTAAAAAACTTTCTTCCTAATCAAAGTGAAAATATCTATTTTGT
>DKNG01000102.1:0-1216 GCA_002470185.1 Arcobacter sp. UBA7394
GCATTTGCCCTCTTCTATTTTTGTATTACAAACTCCTTATTATAATAAATATTGAAGTTCTTTGTAATGCTTTTTTCTACTAGTGAAGTAAATATATCATATCTAAACATATCACCACATAAACTAACTCCATCTAAGTCATAAGAGCTATTAATATTATCTAATTCATAGCCAATAAAATGTGCTAAACTCTCCATAAACCCTAGAGATATAGTCTCTTCTTCAACTCCTGCTAGTTTAAAACTCATAGCTGATCTTATTAGTTTTACATAGTCAAATTCTCTATTATAAAGCTTTTCATCTTCTAGTAGTTTATAATCAATTCTAGGTCCCTTCTCTAACATACATTTATTTGCATTTTCCAAAATATCTTCTTCAAAACATAATATTTGTTTTGCAATTTGCCAGTAATTATAAAAAGATTTTGTTTTGTATGTAGAAATATCAGTATTTAGAGCTTTATTATAATCATCTTCAAACTTTTCTTTATAGTTTTGTAATAATCTACTACTTGTTTCATCATTTTTCATAGTCTCAAAAAACTGCTCTACACTACTTGGAATATTAAAAGGTTTTACAATATCTATAAGACCATCAAACTTCTCACTATAAAAAGACAGACCATCATCATCTTTTGTACTAATATAAAAATTAACAATTGATTTATCAAAAAGTTCATTTTCTGCTAATACTGTCATAAAATGAGATTTGTTTTTTTCTTCAAACTTACTATAAATCACATCAAGACTTTTATCATAAGATTTTGAGTCTAAGAAGAATTTCTTATTATCAAAGCATTTAATATGAGGAATATCTAAAAGCTTATTTTTTATTATTTTTTCTTCTATATCTAAAAATATATCAAATTCATTTTTATTATTTTCTATATTTAAAAAGTTTATATTTAATTTAGATAATTCTAAAGATAAAAAATATAAAGTCAAATCATTTGCAAATCTGATATTAATAAAATCTTTTTTTATCTCATTATTTAGTTTGTAAATTTCATTTATTTTGAAATCAACTGAGGGTTTTTCTATACTAGCAAGAGCGACAATATCTGTTTTATTCTCAACTACTAATGATGACATATTTAATAGATTTGTAGCTAATAAATTTGTACTAGAATCTAAGTCATTTACTTTTGAAAAAACAAATGTTCCACTAAGAGTTTTGATTTTGATTTTTTGATTTTCATTTATTTTTTGTGCTAGGT
>DKNG01000102.1:1293-4803 GCA_002470185.1 Arcobacter sp. UBA7394
TCACAAACTTCACAAGATTTAAAAGCATTATAATAATTCTTATTTTCTTCATCCTCTACTTCTCTTAAACAAGTAGGACAAAATGAAATTAGATTGTCTTGTTCTAAAGACATAGTTTGAACATTTGGAAAATCAGGAAGAGTATTAATAACAATGTCATAATAGAAGATTGACATAGGAAGATATTTTGAGAGCGATTCAGAAAACTCGCCCAAGGATTTTTCTGAGCATTTTACATATAAATACACAAAATCTAGTTTTTGAACTATTTTGTATTCACAGTCATTTTTTTTTGCTGCAAAATCCAAAAACTTCCCTAAGGTTTTATTTTTGGATAAATATTTGAATCTAAACTCTAGGACCATTTTGTATCTCCCTTTTAAAAGAAACTTCACTTATTAACTCTATATTTGTTTCTGCATTTATGATATTTGATTTAACACCTATTTTTTCTAGATAATTTACAACTACATTTTCCATCAGATTTACAGCAGTAATAATCTCAGCACTTAAATCAAATGTTGTATCATCAGCTACTCTTTTTGGAATAACTCCTAATACATTAGTTGTGGGTAAGTCGTGGTTCATATCTATCATATTAAGTGTTTGTAACATCTCTATTTCATGGGCACTACCTTGCCAGTTAATATGAGAAGGTGTTTTTTTATAATCGAAGAAATAAACATCTCCTGCTTTTGAATCCAAAGCATCAACACAATCAACCACAATAACTTCATCATATTTAACAATCTCAGGTATAAGCCTTTGGGCTAGTGTTCCACCATCTACAATACTTACTGTAGATTCTTCTGAAATGAACTCATATTTTTCATCTAAATAGTGTACAAAGTGAGCACCGATTCCTTCATCTTGGAATAGGATATTTCCTATTCCTAGTATTAAGATATTCATTTTTTATCTTCCCATTTGTATCCAGAAACAATAGAATCCATTGCTCCTGTTTGTCCATAGATTGAATTAAATACTGCAAGATAAATATGAACTGGTAAGAAAACAATAAATACCCACATAAAAATATGGTGTAGTTCTCTAACTACCGCTAATCCACCTAACATCACTTCTAAAGGTCTTAGGAAGTCATATAAAAACCCACCTAATCCCTCATGATATACATGAATATGTAAAATCAATCCAGTAATACAAATAGCAATAATAGCCACATATATTCCCATATATGCCAAGAATTGTAATGGGTTATAAACCCCTTTTAAATGGGCATGTTTACCAATTAACATATAATATTTAATTTGTTTAACCCAAATTTTTGGGCTAATAAAATCCCAAAAAGAAACTCTCTCAATCTTGCTTTGTTTATCAAAAATAAACAGATAAAACTTTCCAATAGTTACAGCAATTAATACAAAACCAAAAATAATATGCCAAGATCTCATTAAAGCATATAAATAGTTATTTGGTTCACCTTGATTAAGTGCAGCACTTATAAAAGGAACAGCTATATAAAATCCTGTAAAAGTAAGAATAATAATAGCAACAACTCTAATCCAGTGAGTTACTCTAAGCCAAGATGAAAACTCATAATGTTTTTTTATCATGACCTACTCCTTAACAAGACGTTCCATAATTAGGGTCAACTCTGTATGTTCCTAAGTCAGTTCCTTTTTTGTCCATCACATGTACAGCACAAGCAATACAAGGATCAAAACTATGAATAATTCTAATAATCTCTAAAGGTTGAGAAACATCTGCAACTTTTAGACCAATTAGATTCGCTTCATATGGTCCTACTTGACCAAGAGCATCTATTGGACCTGCATTCCAAGTTGATGGAACTACTGCTTGGTAGTTTTCAACTACTCCATTTTTGATTCTAATCCAGTGAGATAACATACCTCTTGGAACATCACCAATAAATCTACCTTTGTATTCAAGGTTTTTATCAATTTTGTATGAAGTATATGTATCTTGGTCTACTTTTAGATTCTCAATTAAAGTATTAAAAGCTTCTAATCCATATTTTGCAATTGCTCTTGCTTGAATCATTCTCGCAGCCGTTCTTCCAAGTGCTGTAAATAGTGCAGCTTTTGGCAATCCTGTTTTTGCTAAGAAATCATCTACTAAAGGAACGATTCTTTCATTTCCTTTTGCATAAGAGATTAAAATACAAGCAAGCGGACCTACTTCCATTGGTTTATTATCATATCTTGGAGATTTGATCCAAGAGTATTTTCCTTTTTCATCAATAACTTTTGAGTGTACTTCAGTACCATCAGCACCGATTGTATCCATATCTTTAAAGCCAGTATATTCTGGGTTTGTTTTCCCATCATAAGGATGAAGTGCTTCATCATCTGCATACCATGAGTGTGTAGCTTCTTCTGTAATTAAATCTTCGTTAATATCAAATACTTTTGATAAATCACCCTCATAAATAATTCCAGAATCAAATAAGAATTCGCTTCTATTTAACTGCATTTCTTCATGTGCCATAAAGTTCATAACACCAGCTTGTTGAGTAACAGATGGTTCATCTTTGAATATTTTTCCAGCCATAATAACATCAGCTTGATATGCATTTTCTACAAAATCAACACCTTTTTTAAATAGTGTCAGATACTCACCCATTCTTGAAGGATCAAGTAAATCCATAATACAAGTAACTCCACCAACTGTAAGACTTTGTGGGTGTGGTTGTTTTCCACCGAACATTGCCATTAGTTTTGCTAAATCTCTTTGAACTTCTAAAGCTTTAAGATAATGAGCTAATAAAATCAAGTTTTGCTCAGGAGTAAATCTATATGTTTTATGTCCCCAATATGCGTTAGCAAATGGTCCTAATTGACCTCTATCTACGAACTCTTTAACTCTTTTTTTAACTTTAATTAAGTCGTTTTCTCCAGTTGCTATTGGTGCTTCTGAATATTTGAATGCTTCTTTTGCAGCTTTTTCTGGGTCTGCATCTAAAGCAGCTACTACATCTACCCAATCAAGTCCATGTAAATGATAGAAATGAACAACATGGTCATGCATAAATAAAGACATATTCATTAAAGACCTAGTTAACTTCGCATTTAAAGGTGGAACAATTCCAAGTGCATCTTCAACTGCTTCAATTCCTGCTCTATAGTGTGAGAATGTACAAACACCACAAATTCTTTGCATTAAAAAACCTGCATCTCTTGGGTCTCTATTTTTTACAATAGTTTCTAATCCTCTCCATAAAGTTGATGAAGAATAGGCTTTTTGGATTACATTATTGTCATCTATTTCAACCTCAATTCTTAAGTGTCCTTCGATTCTTGTAATTGGGTCTACTATTACTCTTTTATTTGCCATTTTTTATTCCTCACCCTCTTTTGGATTTTTAAACTTCGAGATTGCCGCGTGTGCTGCTATACCAATACCAGTCACTGTTAATAATCCAACTCCAACTTTATCAGCAGTTGCATCAGCTCCTAATCCTTTGAATACTGTGTCATATAATCTGTTTGCAACAGGCTCTTCAAATGGTCCCATAGTATCCCAGAAATC
>DKNG01000102.1:4986-6287 GCA_002470185.1 Arcobacter sp. UBA7394
TCTTTCACATAAATCATGGATTCTTTGTCCATAAGCCCATTTTGGTCTATTGTAAGCATCAAGAGCAGGAAGTGTTCCATATAAAATATAATGAAGTAAAGTTCCTACAATATTTTTCTCACTAGGAGGACAACCAGGTACATTAATCACTGTTTTATCTGTAACTTTTGATAAGCCAACAGCTCCCGTAGGATTTGGAATAGCAGCTTGAACACCACCATAAGAAGAACAAGTTCCAATAGCAAAAATTGCAGCAGCGTTATTAGATGCTTCAATTGCACTTTGCTCACCAGTTTTACCATGTCCACCAATAGTTAAAAATGAAGCACTATCTCCTGATGGAATTCCACCTTCAACCATTAAGATATATTGACCTTTATATTTTTCAATTGCTGATTCAAGATTGTGTTCAGCTTGCCATCCAGCAGCTGCCATTAAAGTTTCGTGGTATTCAAGTGAAATATAATCAAAGATTAGTGAGTCAATAGTAGGAGCATCAGATCGAAGAAGTGATTCTGAACATCCAGTACATTCTGCCATGTGTAGCCAAATGATTGGTAATCTATCTGATAATTTAGCAGCTTTTGCAACAAGTGGAGTAAACGAAGCAGGAAGAGCTAACATAGCAGTAATTGCAGTTGCCCATTTCATAAAGTCTCTTCTTGATACACCCTTTTCATCTAGGTGTGTAGAGATTGATTTTTCTTCTTTTAGTTTTGGTAGTTTTTCTAAGTCTAACAATCTATTAGAAAGTTTTTCATATAGTTTTTTGGTATCCAAAGTATGTCCTTTAAATATTATGAATGACTATTCATTTATTAATTTGGACAATTTTATACTAATGAAGATTAAAACTTCTTGACTGGAGTCAATAAAATGAATGATTATTCATAAAATTTAGAAACTTGCTATTTTTGGGTCATTTTTGTGACATTTTTGTGATATTTTAAAAATTTAGTTTGTGATTTTTGTATAATATGAATATGGCATTTATTTTAAGAATTATGTATTTTACTAGGTATAAAATATTGATAATAATTTGACTACACTAATTAAGCATAGTCAAACATTGTACTTGTGTTATTGTTTTGTAAGTAGGTATTAATTTCACTGTTATTATTTTGGTTATTTATAGCTTTTAATAATCCATCAAAACTACTCTTATCAACACTTCCATTTTCACTATTTGATTTTAATGCCTGCATAAGAACTTGTAGATTATCTAAAGTATTTTGTTGATTTACAGATAGGTCTGTACTTGAATCATCCCCAGTACCATAATACGCTTCCATTTCAGCAGA
>DKNG01000205.1 GCA_002470185.1 Arcobacter sp. UBA7394
TGATTAAATAAACTTACTATATTTGATAAAGCTTCATCTGTTACTTCATTTGTTGTTGAGCTTTGAAGTTGTGATATTGCAGCATTTATTGAAGTATTTGTAGTATCTTTTGCATTTGTTGTACTTGTTTTTAATGTACTTGTTTCACTTTGAGATGTTAAACTATTGATTCCACTTTCTATATTCGTCTTAATACCTACAACTTCGTCTTTATAGGTACTAGCACTAGTTTTTGAAGTTTTAATAATTTCTAAAGAGTCTTTAATTGTAATAATTTCTACATTTAGCTTTGTTTGATTTAAACCTTTTAAAGCATTGTTATAACTAGTTTCAATATCTTCTAATGCTTGTACTTTATTCTTATATAAATCATTAGCAATATTGTAAGCTTCATTTACACTATCATAAGCAGCTTGCACTTCATCTACATTTTTTTGAATATCAGAAATATAAGTACTACTAATTCCCGCCGCATTTGCATCTGATAAAGCTTGTTTAGCAAGATTCAATTGGATTAAACTTTCAGCAAGAGAAGCTGCTGCTGAATCAACTTTTGTTTTAGCAGAAGCTAGAGCCAAGTTATTTGCATCAATATCTTGTGAATTTCTAAAAGAATCAATTTCATCATATTTTGTTTGTGCATCATCTCTTAATTCTACAGCTTTTTCTAAAGATGATTTATCTGCTGATATTTCACTTGAACTACTTGATAAAGTTGAAACTGAACTTGAAGAGAAAAAACTAAATGAGAAAAATGATTGTACAGACTGAGTAGATTGTGTAGAAGCTGTTAATCCTAAATCATCTTTCAAATCATTTACAGCTGTAGTTACTTCAGTATTTGCTGTTGCTAAAGTCTGTGTTGCATTTGTTTGGTATGTTGTTACAGATTCAGTACTTGGCAGATTTTCTAAAGTTGCTTGTGTTTCTACTTGAGTTTGTGTAACTTCTGTTTTTAAAGTATTAATTGTTTCTGTTGCTTTTTTTACTTCTTCAGTTTTTTTTGTATAAACAGCCAGTTCTTCAGCTTGTTTTTGTGCTGCAATTTTAGCAGCTTCTTCATCTGCTGATTCAACGTCAGAATTCAAAGCTTCTTCTGTATTTAAAGTATTTGAAGAGATTTCACTCTCTTCTACTGTTTCCGTAGTAGATGAAGATTCATTATTCTCATCTGTATTATCATTAGATGACTCTTCCTCATTTTCAGGGCTAGTCTCATCACTTGTTTCAGAACTAGTTTCTTCTTCATTTGACGTTGATTCAGTATCACTTGAAGAAGTATCAGAAGCTGGTTCTAAAGACTTTTCAAGATTATTTAAATCATTATTACTTATATTCTGAGCTTTTGAAGGGGCTTTATTTTCTTCCACTTTTGTTAATTCATTTGCATCTACTTCTACTGTGATACCTGCAGATTCAACACTAATTCCACCTTGTGTACAAGCAATGACAGTTTGGTTACCTAGAATAATAGTACCTCTAATTCCAATAGATGCACTTTTTGTTCTTAATTTGAATTTTTCTCTATTAATTTTTCCTATTTTTCCAGTGATTGTTTTAAAGGCACCCTTAAAAAAATTAAGATCTGTTTTTGAGTTTTTTGGATTTTTTTTATCATATAAATAAGTGTTTATATCTAATGCAGAGTTTTTACCAATTGTAACAATTGTATTATCTTTAAAAATCAACTGAACTTTTGCATTTTTTTTAGTACGAATAATATCTTTTTCAAATAATGGTATTCCTACTTTTACAATAATATCTTTATTGCCACGTTCAATTTTTGCATCTCCAACTACCGCAGATACTTTACCAATACTAGCAAACATTGAAGAGAAAAATAGTAAAAATAATAATAAATACTTCATGACGGCCTCACAGTAATATATTCAAATGATAAAATCAATTAGATGAATAATAATATTTTTTATTTAGTTTTTTATATAACGTGAAATATAACATAAATTAACTTTTTATTTAATATAGCGAAATTGCTATATTTCTAATTTTACTAAAGAAAAGTGTCAAGAATATGACAAAATAGTTATTTATTAATTTATTTTAAATTTATATCCCAAATAAGATTGGCTTTTATTGTATATTTATCATATTCAGAGGCAACATGATTAGAATCTTTTTTTGTGTAATTAGCTCCAATATTTGTAATTACTTGTTTATTAATAGGTTTAATTAAAGAGATGGAAAAATCAGATTTTTTATCTTTTCTTTTTGATTGAAAATTTATATCTGTATCGTCATAATTAAGTTGCTTATGACTAATAGCTGTTTGAAGCAAATAGTCTTCTCCTATTTCATAAGAGTTATTTATATATGAGTTAAAATACCCATGCTCCACATCTGTTCTTTGTTCCCTTAACTCATACTCTTTTCCTAAGTTTAAACCAATTGTAAATAGTCCAAACTTATTTGTTAAATATTTCAAAGAATTCTGCCATTCTAATAAATTCACATCACGATCTTTTTCTTTTACAAAAGTAACTCTACCTAGTTTTAAACCACTAGAATAAAGGGTTTTATCATTTAATACTCTTGTATAAGTAGGGTTGAAATAAATATTATTTTGATAAGATTCATGACCTAAATTAACTTTATCAAATAAAACAGATAATGCGATTTTGTAGTTTTTAAACAAGTAAGTAGGAGCTGTACTCAAAGATAATGCATGTATATCTTTTTCTTTATGATCATTATATTTCATTAAAAGCGCAGTTACAGAACTATTTAATATAAAATTATCACTATATTTATATGTATGATTTAATTGTCCTACAACTTGATAAATTGAAGTTGACTCTTCTTTATCATTATTAGTAACTAAAACTGTACTGTCAACAGTAGGATTATATATATTAAAAGAGCCAGTAGCAGGTGTTGAATTTATATTTGAATCATATAATATACCAGCAATTGCAGTGGCTTTAATAAAACTCTTTTTTTGTATAGATTTAATATATTCAACTTTTGCATTTACAATTTTTTTTACTTTTAAAGGAAGCTTTTTATTTTTTAGAACTTCGTTAAACTCACTTAAAGATTGAACATACAATTTCATCTTAAAATAAGTTTGTGCCATTTCTAGTCTAGCTCTTGTGTTGTTAGGTTCAGCAATTAAAATCCTATCATAAGCACTTAATGCAAACTCGTACTTTTCTAATTCATAAGCACTTCTTCCTAGATAAAAATTAATTAAAACATCTTCCATATTAGTTAAAAAAAGTGCATTAAATTGTGTGTAAGATTTTTCATAATTTTTCGATCTAAAATTTTTCAAAGCATCATTATATAAACCCTTGCTTCCTGAAATATAAACTTTATTTCCATCATCAGTACTTGCATTTAAAGATAAACTAAATAATAAAAATATATTAAATAAAACTACAATTTTTTTCATTTTTTCACTGCCTTAAATACACCTTGTGCTTTATGTATTGTTGATACGCCATTTTCTGCAGAAGATGAAGCATCTAAAGAAGAATTAAAACTTCCCCCTACACTTTTAATACTACCACTACCGTAAAATTTACCATTAAGGGAACCTGTTATATTTGTTCCACTTAAAGAACCAGTAAAACCACTATTATTTATACCTGTACTGCTTATGTTCATATTCCATTGTGTATTGGCACTAGAGAAATTCATAGTACTACTTGTTAGAGAATTAGAACCACCACCTAAATCAAAATTCATTTTAACACTATTAACAGCAGAGCCATCAGTAATAATTGATTCTAAATTACCATTACTAGCATTTAATACAGTTCCTATTACTCCACCTTCAAAAGAGTATCTAGTATTTGATGTTGCATTTAAAGCTTGTTCTACAATAGCCGTAGATGTTTGAATTCCTGAAACCCATGTTGAAAAAGGTGAAACAAAAAACTCATCGTTATTTACACTTGAATTACTAAACTTTGATGTCCAATAGCCCCATGAACTATCGTCATCACTTGTTAAAGGATTATCACTTGAGTCAAAAAGTTTAAATTCATTATCAATAAAAGCACCATCTGGAACAGCTATTAAATAACCAGTATTACTATTTAAACTATACTCATTATTTCCAACTTTATAATTAGAGTTGCTTGTATTTGCCATTACACCAAAAATATCATCATTTATATAATATGAAGTATTATTAGTTATATCTCCACTAAAAGCCATTGTAATTTTGTTTTCAGGACTTGATTGTGCATCTATTGTTGCACTACCAGAGATATTTCCATTTTCTCTATTTATTGTTAAACTCAAATTATTACTTGATTTTCTTAAAACTGTATTTGAACTATCACTTCCAAATGCATTGGAATTTATAAATCCAGAGTAATTAACTGTTCCACTAGTTTTAGCATCACTTGTTTTATTTTTTAATAAAAATGATGCCCCATTTGTTTTAGTAGATTCACTTGTAGTTGTTGATGTGCTATAGTCTTTTTTACTTTCACTTGATGATAAATAGTAATTAATAGCTTGATTATCAGAACCTAACAGATTAATACTTCCATCTGTACTAGCTGATATATAAGAATTTAAATTTAAAGAATTATTCGTGTAATTAAAATTATATTTATTTCTATAAGACTTAACGCTATTATTTGTACCTACAATAAACTCTTCAGCACCTGATTTATGAAAGTTTTTATTTAAATGTGTTAATGATTTTAATTTTGCATTATAAAATTCAAAACCAACATCTCTATTTTTATCAAGACTTGATTCTGTATATTTTCCAGATGAATCTTTTTGAAAACTCATATTGATAAAATCTTTATATACATAAATTTTTGATCTATCTTGATTAGATATTAAACCATTTTTTCCAAAAACAATTAATTCATTATATTCAGCAGTACCACCAGAGACATCAAAAGAATCTCCATCATAATACAAAACAAAAACTTCTCCCATATTATCTACTTCAATTTTATAATTACCATTTATTGTAGAACCATTTGAAGTATATGAAAAAGAGATTGCATCTGTTTTATTTGTTATATCAGAATGCCCAGTGTATCCTCCACTTGAAGGAGTTCCTAATGAAGAAAAAGTTCTTTCGATATCTTTTTTTACAAAAGTATTATCTGAATCATAAGATAATTTAGAGAAACGCTCACTAATAGTAACTTTATTATCAACTCTTGTAGCTCTAAAAACACCTATTTCCCCAGAAGCATTAGTATTATCTTGAAAGTTAAAACTATTTGTATCTCTAGTTGAAGTATCACTTTCAACATAAGCACCTAAAGACTTACCTACAAAAGATAAACTTACTCTTGGTTGTTCTATTTCATTCTCAGAACTATCATCTGATACATCTTGTGCAGTTTGAGTAATAGCCGAAGTTTGTTCGTTTATACTTGACGTGGATAAACCACTGGTATCAGTATTATTAGTATTTGTAGAATTATTATCTAAAGAACTATCACTTTCAAGTGATTCAGTATTTTCAGAAGATACATTTTGTGTTGAATCAGAATC
>DKNG01000241.1 GCA_002470185.1 Arcobacter sp. UBA7394
ACACTTCCAAACTCTATTGGTAATTTAACTAAACTTCAGAAGTTTCCGTTAGCAGGAAACCTTTTAACAACTTTGCCTAATAGTATGCAAAACTGTAAAAACTTAGAGTTATTAAGATTATCAGCTAATAATTTAAAAGAGATTCCTTCTTGGCTTTTTAATCTTCCAAAGCTTTCATGGTTAGCATTTTCAGGTAATGATTGTTCAGTTCAACCACAAGTTGATTTAGAAAAAGCTTCTTTAGAAAAACTACAAATTCAAGAGCAATTAGGTGAGGGTGCTTCAGGTATGATATATAAAGCCTTTTGTCCAACACAAAAAAAAGATGTAGCTCTTAAACTTTTCAAAGGGGCAATTACTAGTGATGGTTATGCTGTTGATGAAATGAATACATATATGTCAATAGGAAGACACAAGAATCTTATTAATGTTATTGCAAAAATTGATGAGGATGAAAAATTAGGACTATTACTTGATCTTATTCCTAAAAGTTATGAAAACTTAGGTTTCCCACCAAACTTTGATACTTGTACTAGAGATACTTTTGCCAATAACCATACAATGACAAGTAAAAGTATTTATGAAGTAGTAAAACATATTCAATCAGCTGCAATTCATTTACATGAAAAAAATCTTATGCATGGAGATTTATATGCTCACAATATTTTAATAAATGAAGATAATCACTGTTACTTAGGTGACTTTGGGGCAAGTAGTTTTTATGATAATAAAGCTTATGAAAAAATTGAAGTTCGTGCTTTTGGATGTTTAATTGATGATTTACTTAGTATTTGTTCTGATAAAGAGAATATTTGTTTTGAGACTTTACGAACTATTTCACAAACTTGCATGAATGAAGATGTAAACTCAAGACCTTTATTTAATGAAATTAGTTTTTAAATAATATAAAATCTTGACATATTTCAATGATTTAAATTTAAATTATCTATATACTTAAAATAAAAAATGGATGGTTCAATGAAAAAATTAATTTTAACAATTGTATCTACGGCTTTTATTTGTGCTTTATCAGTGCAAGCTTCACCAAAAGCAGAAGTTATGGAAAAAAATACTTCAACAAAAAATATGAATGATGATAAGATAAAATTAACACTAGAAATGTGTAAAAAGAAAATAGGTATTGATAACTATAATTTTATGAAAGATATTTTCAATGATGAAAATATAGTAATGGCAAAATGTAAAGAAGCTCTTATTAAGTAACTACTTTAGCATAGATAGTTTTTATGCTATCTATGTTTGATATCTAATAGGTATTCTAAACTCAATATCAAATTTATCTTCATCATTTAAATAATTGTTTTTATAATAATAAATATGAGCAGAACTATTAAGTGCTTCATATTGGCTATTTGGTAGCCATTCATGATATAACTTTTTGTATAAAGTTAAGATATCTTCACAAATTCCCTCAAACCTCATAGTAGCAAAAAGTCCAGCATCTAAAGCACAAATACCAATATCCCCCTTGGCTTGAATATTTACATCTTCTAAATCAATACAAGCTTTATATCTAAAATCTTCGAGTTTAGTAATATTAGGATTATTATGATGAAATGCCATCATTCTATGATTTGTAATTCCATATTCATCTTCTAGTGTAAACAAAAACTTATTCCACATCTCTTTGATGGTTTTATCATAACCTTGATGTCTCATGTAAGCTATTTTTACACTTGGTATTTGTTTTATCACTATTTTTGAGAAGTCTATTTCTACTTGTGTTTGTTCATAGTTTTTAGGTTTATGGTTTTTATATTCTCCACTTCTCCAAGAGTTAGGAGTTGTATTGTAGTATCGTTTAAACTCACTACTAAAAGTAGAAGATGAGCTAAAACCACAAGTAAATGCAATATTGGTAATAGTTCTATTGGGATTAAATATCAACAAGTTTGCAGCCCATTGTAATCGTATTTCTTTTATATAATCAATAACACTTCTTTTTGTAATATCTTTGAATATTCTTTGGAAATGAAAGGGTGAATATGATGATACTTTTGCAAGATCTTCTATTAAAAGTTTATTAGATAAGTATTTATGAATATGAAATAGTACTTCATTGATTCTAGCTTTGTGTTCGTTTATCGTGTCTTGTTTTTTCATAAAAAATAATAACACATTTTAATGTGTATATTTATCTAAATAAAAACATATCAATAAAAATAGCACGATTTAATAATAAAAATAGAACAATTTCAAAAGACAAAACTCTTCATAAGATATATACTTTAGAAAAAGGATTTAAAATGAAAACAATATATATTTTATTTTTTATAGCATTAGTTCTTATTCCAATAAAAAGTATGAATCAATCTACGTCAAAAAATACTGATAAACATATCAATTTAATCTTTTCTAAATTGTATGTTTCAACAAGTGATTTTGGTTTTAAAAAGGAGTAAAAAAAACAATACTATAAAAAACTTGCATTTATTTTAATTTTATGTTATATTGTACGCACTTAGGATGAATACGAGTTTCATCTGTTACATGTACTATATTAATTCGCCTTTCATTGATATTACCCATTTTGAACAAACAAACTCATTTTTATTTTAAAATTCAAAAAAAGGACTATTATGTCAATTACAAATATTAAAACAAGCAAAAAAATTGAAGTGCTTTTAAGACTTTTAGACAAAAACGAAAGCTTATCAGACGCAACTTCTAAAGCAGGATTAGATATTAGAAAAGTAAAACAAATTATTAGAAAACAATATTAATATTTAACTTATTCATTTCTCAAGCATTTAAACCAAATGTTTGAGAATATATCTATAGCATTTTCTAAATCCCTTTCTTTTATTCCCCCAAATCCCATCATTAAAGCTTGCCAATTACCTCCACATCTAGGTTTTGCAAAGTGTAGTTTTATTTTTTCTTTTATTGCTAATTCTTCTAATTTTTTATAATCTAACTCTTTTGTAGGTTGTATTAGTATTGCTAATCCACCACCTTGATTTACTATTTTCATACTATCTTTTAATTTTGATTCTAAAAGAGATTTTAGAAGATTATGTTTCTTTTTATTTAGTGTTCTTATTTTACGCAAGTGTTTATCCCAATATCCTTGCTCCATAAAACTTGCTAATGTATTTTGAGTCATTAGAGATACTCCAGAATCATAATATGAAAACTTTTCTTTATAAATTTCAAGTAAATGATTAGGTAGAACCATATATGAAACCCGAAGAGAAGGTGAGAGGGCTTTTGAAAAAGTACCAATATATACAACTCTTTGATTATTATCTAAACCTTGTAGTGAGGGTATTGGTCTATTAATATATGAAAGTTCAGTATCGTAGTCATCTTCAATAATCAAAGCATCATTTTTATTAGCCCAATTTAGGATTTTTAATCTATTAGAGATTGGAATTGCTACTCCTGTTGGATATTGATGAGAGGGAGTTAAATATACTAGTTTTGATTTTGTTTGTTCTAAAGCTTCTATAGTTATTCCATTCTTATTGACTTGAATTCTGTCTATTTTATAGTTATGATTTTCATACACTTTTCTTATTACATGATATCCTGGTTCTTCAATAGCTATACTATTGTGTTTATCATTTAGAAGTAAGGCTAATAAACTAATTGAACTAATAAATCCATTTCCTATAATAATTTGTTCCGCACTACATTTAACTGCTCTTGATTTATTTAGGTATTGTGCTATTTGAACTCTAAGATCATATTCACCTTGTCTATCTTTGTATTCTCCGTAATCTAAAGAGTCATTAATATTTTTATTAAATAGCCTTTTCCATATTTTTAATGGAAAACTAGAGCTTTCTAATCTAGCTGGAAAAAAATCATAAAGTATTTCATCTTCTTTAATATTATTAGATATATCACAAGGAAATTGTGAGCTAAAATCACTATGACTATTTTGTATTACAACATATCCACTTTTAGGAATACTATCAATATAGCCTTCTACAACTAATTGAGAATAGGCTGATTCTACGGTATTTTTACTAAGATTATAAGTACTGGCTATTTTTCTGATAGATGGTAGTTTTTCATCT
>DKNG01000123.1:0-1051 GCA_002470185.1 Arcobacter sp. UBA7394
GCAATAAAAAACCCAACATCATCAGAAACAAAAGCTTCTTTAGACATAACTTCATTTAGTTTTTTAAAAGCTTCTCTTTTTGAGGATTTTATCTTTTTTAGACCTTGTTTTACCATAGTATAATTAAGAGCTGTCATAGGCATAATATCTGCAATAATAGCTACTGAGAGCAAGTCTAAGAACTCACTCATATTAATACTAAGATTTAATTCCTTTTTAATAGCGGCACATAAATACCAAGCTACTTGTGCTCCACAAATATCTTTGAATTCAAAGTTACAATCTTCTTGTTTAGGATTTACAATAGCAACAGCAGTTGGAAGTTTATCTCCAACTGTATGATGATCTGTAATAATTAAATCAATACCTTTCTCTTGAAGCTTTAAAGAGGCCTCAACAGCAGAAATACCATTATCAACAGTAATAACTAAACCTGATTCAATCATATCAACAATCTTAGGAGAAAGTCCGTAACCATGCTTAAATCTATTTGGAATAATATGTTTTACTTTGATGCCAGCTTTTGTAAAGAAATCTAACATGATAGTAGTTGAAACAACACCATCTACATCATAATCACCAACAATAGTAATTTGTTCATTTTTTAGAACAGCTTCTTTAATTCTAGTACAGGCTTTTTGTATATCTTTGAAATTATCAGGTGATGGGATATCAGCAAGACGCGAATAAGGATTATCCGTATGTCTTGCTGAAAGTAGTTCGAAAAGTCTATTTTTTGTTATCTTAGACATTAATCTTTTTTATTTGCTTGTTTTACAAACTCTAAAATAATTGGATTTGGTGTCTCAAGGTGAGATGTAAATTCTGGGTGGAATTGTACACCTACGAACCATGGATGATCTTTAATCTCTACAGCTTCAATTAAACCATTAGATTGACCAGAAATAACCATTCCTGCTTCTTCTAATCTTTCTTTATAAGCTGGGTTTGCTTCGTATCTATGTCTATGTCTTTCGAAGTATACATCTTCGTTTCCATATGCTTTTTGAAGGTTTGTTCCTTTTAAAGGTTCAAAAGGATATTCACCTAA
>DKNG01000123.1:1171-6489 GCA_002470185.1 Arcobacter sp. UBA7394
TAAATTAATGGATTAGGAGTATTTTCATCAAACTCAATAGAGTTTGCATCTTCAAGACCAAGTACATTTCTAGCATATTCAATTACAGATAATTGCATACCTAAACAAATTCCTAAGTAAGGAACTTTGTTCTCTCTTGCATATTGAATTGCTTTTAATTTACCTTCAACACCTCTGTGTCCAAATCCACCAGCAACTAAGATAGCATCAGAGTTACCAATAATATCATAAGCACCAACATCTTCAATTCTCTCAGAATCACACCAGTGAATATTTACTTTTGTGTTTAAGTGAGCACCTGAATGAATAAGTGATTCAATTAATGATTTGTAAGATTCTTTTAAATCTAAATATTTACCAACAAATGCAATAGTAACTTCTTGTTGAGGAACTAAAATGTTCTTAACTAAAGTATCCCATTTTTCCATGTTTGGTTTAATTTTGATATTAAAGTGATTTGATAAAGGATTTAAAATTCCTTCTTTAATGAACTGTAATGGAACTTGATAAATAGATTGTGCATCACCAGCTTCAATAACAGCATCTCTGTCAATATCACACGCTAATGCTAATTTATCTTTTAAGTTCTTTGGTAATTCTCTCTCTGTTCTACAAACTAACATATGAGGAGTAATACCAATTCTTCTTAATTCTTGTACAGAATGTTGTGTTGGTTTAGTTTTTAACTCACCAGCAGCTCTAATATATGGAACTAAACTTAAGTGAATGTTCATAGTGTTTGTTTTTGGAAGTTCATGTCTGATTGATCTAATAGCTTCCATAAATGGTAAACCTTCGATATCACCAACAGTTCCACCAAGCTCAATGATTAAGAAATCATGCTCATCAGCCGCAGCATAGATTCTATCTTTGATTTCATCAACAACGTGAGGAATTACTTGGATAGTTTTACCTAAGTATCCACCTTCTCTTTCTCTTTTAATTACACTTTGGTAAACTTGACCAGTTGTAAAAGAGTTTTTAGCAGTTAATGTTTTGTCGATAAATCTTTCGTAGTTACCTAAATCTAGGTCAGTTTCAGCACCATCAGCAGTAACAAAAACTTCTCCATGCTCTAACGGACTCATAGTACCTGGGTCAACGTTTAAGTAAGGGTCAATTTTTAGCATACTTACTTTGAAGCCTGACTGTTTTAAAATTGTTGCAATAGAAGCAGAAGTGATCCCTTTACCTAAAGAGCTTAGCACTCCTCCTGTTACAAAAATGAATTTAGTCATTAAAAATACTCCAATAAAAAGTTAAATTGTTTTAAATATATTTCGCGATTATAGCGAATTTTAGTTAATATTAAAGTTAAGTATAAGGGTTTTGGAAGATAGAAAAGACGGGAATTCCCATCTTTTCTCATTTAATAATGTTTATTTTAATTTATCCGCTCTTGGATAGATAAATACAGCTTTTCTGAAGACTTGAACTTTCTCTGGATCTTCTTTTGCATAAGCTTTAAGTGTTACTGTAATTGGTGTATCTTTTGTCTTATCATTTACTAGAATTTTATCTGTTTCTAGGATTAATACTTTTTTAGCCATTTTACCTGGACTTAATGAGAATGGTTTAAATCTCTTGATTTTGATATCATCATGATCTACAATTTCTAAGTGGTATGTTAATTTTTTAGCCTCAGTATTTTGGAAAAGTAATAAGAAGTTATTTCTTACAACATTATTCTCTTTTACTTTGTATAATTGAGTAGTTTTATTTACATTTAATAACATATACTCTTTTGTTCCACCCATTGCAAATAGTAAAGCTAAAACAATAAGTAATGCTGATGCATACATGATTGTTTGTTTTCTAAACATTTTAGTTGGAATATCTTTTTTAATGGCATTTGTACTTGACCATTGAACTAATGAAGGTTTACCTAGTTTTCCCATAACAGTAGTACATGCATCAACACATTCTAAACAGTTGATACATTCAAGTTGAAGACCTTTTCTAATATCAATATGAGTAGGACATACAGTTACACATGATTCACATGTTGTACATTCATCTGTTGCATTTAATTCTTTTGCTTTAAAGATAATTTTTTCTTTATCTTCATTGTAGATGTTTCCACCTCTATTTGTAGAATAAATTGCTTGGTATGTATCATCATCATAAAGTACTGATTGAACCCTAGAATAAGGACACACATATATACAGAAATCTTCTTTTAATATAACTACATCATAAATTAAAAATCCTGCAATTGATAATACAATTCCAAATAAGAACATATGCTCACTAGGGTTTTGTAAGTATGTGAAGAAATCTTCGGGTGGTACAAAGAACCATAAGAAGTTAGATGCTGCAACAATTGATAATGCTGACCAAATTATAACTGCTATTACTTTCTTAGATGCATTCTGTGGTTTTGACCAATCTGGTTCTTTTTGTTTATTTTTGATTCTTCTTAAACCTAATAATTTAGACTCAATTAAATCTCTGTAAAATACTCTAAAGATAGTTTGAGGACAGGCCCATCCACACCATGCTCTACCTCCAAGGGAAGTAGCTGCAAAAATTCCTAAGAAAAGAAGCATTAATAAAAATGGCATAAGGTATAGCTCTTGCATATCAAATGCTGTACCTAATAAATGAAGTTGTTTCTTATCAAATGATAATAAGAACATGTGATTTCCACCAATAGTAATAAAAGGTAAAGATAAAGATATAAGTGTTGCAAGAGCATATCCGTAGTATCTTTTGATTCTATAGGCAGTTTTACTTAAAAATTCATTTTTTTCTTTCACTGTAAAACCTTTATTATAAGTTGAATGAAATTATATATAAATATACCTTATGATTGGCATAAGAATATATAAGTTCTACTTATAATAAAAAAGTTAAAAGTTATTATGAATTAGTTAGTTTTTTATAGGCCTCTATCTTTGTAGATATTTCTACTTTTATATCTTCAAAGTTTGCTACTTCATAATTATTTATTGTTGGGTAATTTTGAATAATTGTTTCGAATTCATTTATTGTTCCATCTAAAGTATTATTTTCAATACATGGAATATTCAATTTTTCAATTAGTTCTATGTTGTATTGTTTATCTTCTCTTTTGAAAATAACTGGATAATTTCCACAAGCAATAGATTCTAATGCTGATTGTACTGAAGCTGTTAATAGGTATTTTGTATTGTTTATTGTTTCAATATACTCTTCTTCATCTATAACATTATTAAAATGCTCTTTAAACACTTTTTCATTACCTAAGAAGAAATAATGTCCCATAAGTAAGTCTATATCGTGTTTAGAATCACTATTCATTTGCTCTAAAAATAAGTTATTATAATCATCATCACCGAAGAAAATAGTTTTTTCAATTGATGGATTATCATTTTTTGTATAAATACTAGTATCTACAATAATATCTGAGATTTCTTTTAGATTATATACAAGAGAACAAAACTCATTCATTCCATTTTCCATAAGTTCATTTGTTTCATCTGTATCATAAATAAGAATATCTTTTCTTTGCATGATGTTTGGTAAATTTCTAACTACATCAATATTTACATACTTTTTAACATCAAATAGCTCTTTTGCATATGCTCCCGCTCTAAAATCACTAGTACATAAAACTGGATCTAAATCTTTTAATAGTGTTGCAACGGCTGAACATCTTTTTGTAGCATCTAATCCTACTCCATGACCGCTTTTTGCATAAAAATAAACTTGCATTATAAACCTTTTTGTAATAATTATTTGTATATATAAGTATATATTATATAAAAAAAGTACAAAGCAATAGCTTAAATAAAGTTTAAGATAAATTATTAGAAATTTAAAATAAGAGTAGTTTTATAGTTTGAAAAATAAAGTATCATCTAAAAAGATGACACTTTAAAAATCTATTTTTCTGAAGTTTTAATATTGATATACATATGTAGTACATCAACAGCCGCAGGTGTAATTCCTGAAATTTCACTTGCATTGAAAAGTGTTGGTGGTCTGAACTTTTCTAGTTTTTCAACTGCTTCGTTTGAAAGACCAGAGATTTGTCTATAATTAAAATCTTCTGGAATTGTTAATTTAAGCATTTTTTTCATTTTATCAATTTGTTTTTTCTGTTTTTCAACATATCTATAATATTTAGCTTCAACAATTATTTGTTCTTTTAAATAATCAGATAAATCAGCAAATTGAGGTAAGAACTCATCAAAGTGTTTTACTTCAACTGTACTTCTTCCAATAATGTCTAATAATAAAACTCTATCTTTGATTCTATCTTGACCTAATCTTTCAAGTAGTTCTAAATTCTCTTTTTTAGAAGTGAACCACTCAGATCTTAAGAACTCAATAGCTTCATCAATTACTTTTTGTTTGTGATTAACTTTTTCAATAGTTTCATCACTAATTAATCCTAAGTCATGACCATATTGTGAAAGTCTTAAGTCAGCACCTTCTTCTCTAAGTAATAATCTATACTCAGCTCTTGAAGTGAACATTCTATAAGGCTCTGTAGTTCCTTTTGTAACTAAATCGTCAATTAATACACCAATGTATGCTTCATCACGTCTTAGAATAAATGGTTCTTTTTCATCAATTGCTAAAGCTGCATTAATACCAGCCATTAATCCTTGAGATGCAGCTTCTTCATAACCAGTAGTTGCATTGATTTGACCTGCATTATAAAGGTTTTTAACTTTTTTAGTCTCTAATGTATGTTTTAACTCAGTTGGGTCTACATAATCATATTCAATAGCGTAACCATATCTAATGATTTTTGCATTCTCTAAACCTGAGATTGAATGAATCATTTGTTTTTGAACATCAATAGGTAAAGAAGTTGAAAGACCATTAATATAGTATTCAGTACACATAGAAGTTTGAGGTTCTAAGAATAACTGATGTCTATCTCTCTCTGCAAATCTATTTACTTTATCTTCAATACTTGGACAGTATCTAGGTCCGCTACCTTTGATTTGTCCTGTAAATAAAGGAGCTCTATCAAAGTTAGATGTAATTGTTTCGTGAGTATCTAAGTTTGTGTATGTAATATAACATGGGTATTGAGTAGGGCTAAATTCTGCTTTATTAGTTCTAAACGAAAATGGTGCTGGATTTACATCACCACCGTGCATTTCCATGTTTTCAAAATTAATTGAATTTCCATCTAGTCTTGCAGGAGTTCCTGTTTTTAGTCTTCCTACATTTAGACCTAATTCTTGTAATTGTACTGATAAAGTAGATGATGGTAATTCCCAAGCTCTACCTGCATCATAAGTACTTTCACCAATATGAATAAGACCTTTCATAAATGTACCAGTAGTGATAATTACTTTTGAAGCTTCAAACTCTTC
>DKNG01000123.1:6586-7619 GCA_002470185.1 Arcobacter sp. UBA7394
TTTGATACTTCATCTTGATACACTTCTAAGTTAGGAGTGTTATGACAAACACCTCTCATATACTCTCTATATTTATCCATATCAATTTGAGCTCGGCTACCTTGAACTGCTGCACCTTTTGAAGCATTTAATATTCTAAATTGAATACCAGTTGCATCAGTACATAGTCCCATTTCTCCACCGATTGCATCAAGTTCTCGAACTAGGTGACCTTTTGCAAGTCCTCCAATAGCTGGGTTACATGATGCTGCTCCGATTTGTTCTACTAACATTGTAATTAATAGGGTTTTTTTACCCATTCTTGCAGATGCTAAACATGCTTCAATTCCTGCATGTCCTCCACCTACGACGATAATATCGTATTTCATATTTTCTCCAAAAAAATTAGATAGTATTTATATTGTATTTATAAGTTAAATGCGAAGTATTTTGAATAGTATTTATATTAAAATAAACTTCTGAATATTTTTTTCGTATAATACCAAAAAAAGAGGATTATTACAAATTTTTTATTGTAAATTAAGAATTATTTGAATAAGTAATAGATAAAAAACATTAGTAGTTAATACAAAAATCAAATAATATTAGATACCATTGCACATACTATTGTAAAAGGATATCAGTGTTTACAGGACTAATTAGAGAAATGGCTCAAGTTGTGAGCTTTAAAAACAATTTTTTAACATTAAAAGCAGAATATACTCCAAAAATTGGGGATTCTATTGCAATTAATGGAGCTTGTTTGACTGTTGTTAGATTTTCAAGTGATACTTTTACAGTTGAGCTTTCTCCTGAGTCAACAAAGATATTAGCAATGGAAAACTATGTAAGTAAAGTACATATGGAACCTGCTATGATGATGGGTGATAGATTTGAAGGACATATTGTTCAAGGGCATGTGGATTGTTTAGGTACAGTTACTGCGATCAAGAATAATGGAAACTCTACAGACTTTTTCATCTCATTACCAAGTGAATATTCAAAATATATAATTCCAAAAGGAAGTGTTACAATTGATGGAGTTTCATTAACA
>DKNG01000244.1:0-6265 GCA_002470185.1 Arcobacter sp. UBA7394
CCCCATTTTTGAGTAATAGAATATTTTTTGATAGCATTAATAAATAATCTGTTTAGATTAGTATTGCTACCATTTTTATATTCAACACTTTGGCTTCTCATAAAACCTAGTTCAATTTGATCAATAATTTTTCCATCTAAATTTTTAGAAAGGGATATACCACCATTAAAGTAATGGTCATCTTCTAAACCAACTTTGCTATCACTTAAAATTCCTGCTGCAAAAGGTGTTACTTCATAACTATATTGAAGACTAGGGTTACTTGCAGCAAAGATTAGAGATGAAGTTAATATCGAAGTTAATAGAATTCTATTCAATACTTATCCTTAGTTAATAATTTAAAATATTATAACTAAAAATAAATTTAAATATTATTTATTTTGTTTGAAAATAGAGTAGATTAGGTAAAAGATACCTAATCTTAATAGCTAAGTAATTATTTATCAATTACTGCATGAACTCTTCTATTTTGAGCTTTTCCCTCAAGGGTATCATTTGTTGTAATAGGTCTTGTTTCACCATATCCAACTGATTTTAATCTTGAAGGATCAACATCTAAATCTTTTAAAGCTTTAACTGTTGAAGCCGCTCTTCTTTCTGATAGTTTTTGATTGTAAGCATGTGATGCAACTGAATCAGTATGTGCCTCAATAGTTGCTCTTAATTTAGTATTACTTTTCATAACTTTTGCAAATTCAATTATTTTTGAAGTATATGAATCTTTAATTGTTGACGAATCAGTATCAAAATTAATATTTAGATTAACTAATGTTATACATCCAACTTTATCAACTTGTGCCCCAGACATTGTATCTGGACAATCATCTTTTGCATCTATAACTCCATCGTTATCAGAGTCTTTAGGTGGCATAATAGGAGCTGCTTTTTTCATTGGAACTACAACAGGAGCTTTAGCAATTTTCCCAAAAGGAATTGCAACACCAAAGTTGTATAATAATGTGTTGTCTCCATGATCTGCTTCAATAATATGTCTTAAATCAAATTTTAAAGCTATATCATCAGAAAATGCAAGTTTAACACCAGCACCGTAGTTCCCAAATCCACCGCTATCATTTCCAGCGAATTCATCATCAAAGTGCTCATATCCTAAACCCGCTAGTGCGTAAAGTGATAGATCTGAGTTAATTGGATAAAATTTTACGATATTTGCGAAAAGTCTTGTAATAGAAGTACTTCTATTGGCATTTTCATAATTAACGTCACCAATTGATTGTAAGAAACCTAATTCGAATTGATCGAAAAATAAGTCTTTTTGGTTAAATCCTATAGCAAGTCCAGCATTAGCAAAGTGTTCTTCTAAATCAGTATTACCCTCTGTTACTGCACCTCCAACCATAGGCGTAATTTCATATTTATAATCATTACTCGCAGCTAGCATTAAGGATGCACATGCAAGTGATGTTAAGATAACCTTTTTCATTTGGAATCCTTCTTAAACATAATATGCTTAATTATAACTAAATGTTTTATTTTTTTAACAAGAGATATAGATATTAGGGGAAATTTTTAAAAAAACTTTAAGAATAAGGTTAGGTATAGAACCTAACCTTTATTTATGTATAGAATTACTTAGAGATTACTGCGTGTACTCTTCTATTTTTACTTCTATTTTCTGCTGTATCATTAGAAACTAATGGTTTACTCTCACCATATCCAACAGCTGTTAATCTTGATGCGTCAACATTTAATGATTTTAAAGCTTCTACAGTTGAATTAGCTCTTTTTTGAGATAATTTTTCATTGTAAGCAGCTGAACCAACTGAATCAGTATGTGCTTCAATTGTAGCTTTTAATTTTGTATTGTTTTTCATCATATTAGCAAAAGCTTCAATTTTGCTGTAGTAAGATTGTCCAATTTTTGCAGAGTTAGTTGCAAAGTTAATATCTAAATCTACTAAGTTAGCACAACCTAATGCATCAACTTTAGCTCCAGCCATTGTAGAAGGACATTCGTCTAATCTATTTACAATACCATCTTTATCATCATCCATTTCACAACCTACTGCATTTACAACAGCGTAAGGAATAGAATTTGGACATTGATCTTTAGCATCAATAACTCTATCATTGTCAGAATCTTTTGGAGTTTCTTTAACCATCATTGGTTTTGGAGCTGCTTTTTGAATTTTTCCAAATGGAATTGCTAAACCAACGTTATATAATAAAGTATTATCACCGTGGTCAGTTTCGATTGCATGTCTTAAATCCATTTTCATAGAAATATTTTCATACACTTTAATTTTAAGACCAGCACCGTAGTTACCAAATAGTCCGTTTTTATTTCCAGCGAATTCATCATCAAAGAATTCTAATCCTGCTCCAACTAAAGCATATAAAGAGTAGTTTGAATTAAGTGGGTAGTCTTTTACAAAGTTTGTGAAAACTCTTGTAATACCAGTATTTCTGTTAGCTACATTTTGGTAGTCAACATCTTCAATTGATCTTAAGAAACCTAACTCAACTTGATCAAAAGTTGAGTCATTTAGATTGAAGCCTAATGCTAATCCAGCTTGACTGTATCCCTTTGGAAGATCAGTATTATGTTCTGAAAAAGCAGATCCAAACATTGGAGTAACTTCATATTTATATTCACTGTTAGCTGCGAACATTAATGATGCACATGCTACAGATGTAAGTATAATTTTTTTCATTTGTAATCCTTATTAAACAATAATTTTTGTCATTATAACATAAAAATTATTGTTTATATATTAATCTAAGGATTAAGAGTTAAAGATTGAGTTTACAGATTCGTTATTGTGAATTCTTCTAATTGCTTCACCAATAATAGTTGAAGCTGATAATACAGTAATTTTTTCTGCATCTTTTTTAACAGGAATTGTATCTGCAACTACTAACTCGTCAAGAACACCATTTGCAATTCTTTCATAAGCAGGACCAGATAAAACACCGTGTGTACAACATGCCATTACTGAATTTGCACCTTTTTTCTTTAGTACTTCAGCAGCTTTTACTAATGTACCAGCAGTGTCAACCATATCATCAACTAAGATTACATCTTTACCTTCAACATCACCAATAATATTCATAACTTCAGCAACATTAGCTTTTTCTCTTTTTTTGTCAACAATTATTAAGTCATATCCTAATTTATCAGCATAAGATCTAGCTCTTGCAACACCACCGATATCTGGAGAAGCAATAATTGGGTTTTCTAATTCTTTTTCTTTAATGTAGTTAGCAAAAAGAATTGAACCAAATAAGTTATCAGCAGGAATATTGAAGAAACCTTGAATTTGTGCTGCATGTAAATCAATAGTTACAACTCTACTAATTCCAGCTGCTTCTAATAAATCAGCCGTAAGCTTTGCAGTAATTGGAACTCTAGGAGCTGCTTTTCTATCTTGTCTTGCATATCCATAATATGGAATAACTGCAGAAATAGATTTAGCACTTGATCTTTTAAGTGCATCTACCATAATTAATAACTCCATTAAGTTGTCATTAGCTGGAGCACATGTAGGTTGAATAATAAATACGTCTTGTCCTCTAACACTTTCAGTAATTTGAACAGAGATTTCTCCATCACTAAATTTGTTTAAAGTCGCGTTTGATACTGGAATTCCTAAGTAATCCCCAACTTTTGCTGCAAATTCAGGATTAGCTGAACCACTAAAAAGTTTAAATGTTGACATGAAATTTTCCTTTGATGATAATTAATATTGCGATTTTATCTAAAGAGGACTTAATGATTTGTTATTAGAAAAATTTGATCTTAAAAAAATTAATGTTGTTAATATATTATACAAAAATACTATTCATGTGTATTTAGATAATAAATATTATTAAATAAGAAAAAGTTATGAATAATAGCCCATATAAAGTTCATTTATTTAATTTGATATATTATTATATTGTGTTATTTTGAAAATCTAAATTAGAAAATAAAAAAGTTTTATTTTTTAAAAAATTATAAGTATTTAATTGAAATTTTGTAGCTTTGTTCAGATTTTTTTAATAATTTAGGAGAAATTCCTAAATTATTTTGTATCTTCTATCCAAGCGGAACCAATAACTTTTTGACCTTCATAGAATACTGCTAATTGTCCAGCAGCAACACTGAATGCAGGTTCTTTTAAAGAAATTATAGCTTTTGAATCTTCAATTTTAACTCTACATGGTATAGAATTTGATCTATATCTTAATTTCACAGTACAGTCAAACTCTTTTTTCTCAAGATACATATTTAAGTTATTAGCTATTACTTCATTGATTTCTAAGGCAGCTTTTTTACCAACTACAATAGTATTATCTTTAGGGTTTAGTTTTGTAACAAAATGTGGTTCATGTGCTCCATGAACTACAAATCCTCTTCTTTTACCAATTGTATAATGTGCATAACCTTTGTGTGTTCCAATAATATTGCCATCTTCATCTAAAACTTTACCTTCTTGGTCAATGTTTGCATGTTTTTTCACAACATCAGTATATACAGTTTCAACAAAACAAATTTCTTGAGATTCATTCTTTTCTGTAATTTTTTTGTATACTTCATCTAATTCTTCAGCAAGTTTAATAATGTCTTCTTTTTTGTAAGTACTTAAAGGGAACATCATATATGGAAGGGCCTCTTTATCTACTTGAGATAAGAAGTAAGATTGATCTTTACTTTTATCATCAGCTTCATAGAAAAAATCACCATCTGTTTTAGCATAGTGTCCCGTGGCAAGATATGAACACTCTTTATCTTGAGCAAATTTTAACATTGCACCAAATTTAATTTGTTTATTACATTTAACACATGGATTAGGTGTAGTTCCTTCTAAATAAGAATCTACAAAATAGTCATATACTTCTTGAGTAAATTTATCGCTCAAGTCTAATATGTGATATTTGAGATTTAAGAATTTAGCAACATCTTCAATATGTTCTAAGTTCTTTTCGTGGTACCCGTCAGTTCTATTATGAAGTTTTAAGTAAACACCTTCAACTTCGTAACCTTCTTTTTGTAGCATATAAGCAGTAACTGAAGAATCAATTCCTCCACTCATACCTACCATTACTTTTTTTTGCATTTTTAGCCTTTAAAAAGGAATAATCACTGATTCTATTTGCCAAATCTTTTTGAGGAATAATAAGTTTTTTTATATTAATTTTTATTATTAAAGGTTTTAGGCTTATCTTGAAAGGATAGCTTTATTCCGTATCTTGTTTCTAATCTTTGTATGATTTAATAAATCATTTTCTTCAAAATTAGTATAAGGAGGTATTATACCATTTAAAATATTTTTTGTTATAAAAGTAGGGAGATTTATAAGTAAATCAAATTTTGAGTTTTTATTTAATTTAAGTTAATGGTGTTGGGAGGAACTGAATCCATCCCAATATTTTTGAATAAATTAAGAGTTTCTAGTTAAAGTAATTACTTATAAATCCGCCACCTAGACAATATTCACCATCATATAAAACAAGACTTTGTCCTAAAGTTACTGCTCTTTGAGGCTTGTCAAATTTTACGATAACTTTATCTCCATCAGTTGATGTAACAGTACAAGCTTGTTTTTGTTGTCTATATCTAACTTGCGCCATTAATTTATCACCAATTTTAGGTGGATGCTCTAATACCCAGTGCATATGAGAAGCTTCAACATTTTCATTCATAAGTAATGGATGAACTGTATCTTGTACAACTGTTAAAGTATTGTTTTCAATATCTTTTTTTGCAGCGTACCATGGTTTATGAATATGCCCATCTGATTCAGTCTCTTTGATACCACCAAGACCAATACCTTTTCTCTGACCTAATGTGTAACAAATAAGACCTTTGTGTTTTCCTATTACTTTTCCATTTTCATCTATAATATCACCTGGAACGGCTTTTAAATGTTGTGTAATAAAATCATCAAATCTTTGATTTCCAATAAAACATATACCAGTACTATCTTTTTTATCACTAACTGGAAGATTATGTTCTCTTGCTATTTCTCGAACTTCTTTTTTAGTTAAATCTCCAAGTGGAAACATTGCTTGTGAAAGTTGTTCACTAGAAAGTGCATGTAAAAAATAAGATTGATCTTTTGAAGAATCTTTTGGTGTGTCTAATACATAGTGGTCTTCATGTTTAGATATTTTCGCATAATGTCCCATAGCAATAAAATCAGCACCCATTTTTTTAGCTTCATTTAAAAATACATTAAATTTAATTTCTCTATTACATAAAATATCTGGATTAGGAGTAAGACCTTTTTTTAAACCTTCTAAAAATACATCAAATACTTTTCCT
>DKNG01000244.1:6406-7320 GCA_002470185.1 Arcobacter sp. UBA7394
TCATAACCTTGTTGTTTTAATAGTAATGCAGTAACAGAGGAATCAACACCACCAGACATTCCAACAACTACTTTTTTCTTCATTTTCTACCCTTATAACTTTTATATATTTGATTTATTTTTTTTCATATAATTTAAAGGAATAATCACTGATTCTCTATTCGCCCAGTCTTTGTGAGGGATAATAAGGTTTTCTGTATGAATTTTCTTATTATCAAAAAATATAATATCTATATCCAGAGTTCTAGGCGCATCTTGAAAGGATCGCTTTCTTCCATATCTAATCTCTAGCCTTTGCATAATTTTTAAAAATTCATTAGGGGCAAGATTAGTTTTAAGCGCAATTATACCATTTAAAAAATAACTTTGCTCAATATATCCAAATGGAGGGTTTTCAAGTAGGGGACTAGTCGTCAGAATATCAAATTTTGTATTCTTATTTAAACATAAGAACAATTTATCAAAAGTCTGTTTTACATTTCCTACATTTCCCCCAATACCAATAGTTACAAGATATTTTTTATTGGATTTTTTATTACTTATGTATGGAAAATTTGCTGTTTTAAATAGTGTCAAATTTTCAGATAATTTTTTTTTCAAATTTTTCTCTTTTTATCTTAAAAATATAAGTTAACTTTTTTAGTCAAGTTTATTTTTTGTAATTTTTATAAAATTAAAGGATGATGGCTTTACCATTTTTCATTACAATTGTATCTTCAATTCTAACTCCAAATTCATTAGGTATATAGATTCCAGGCTCAACTGTAAAGACCATATTATCTTCAATTATTACATCTGATTTACTGTTAATATTTGGAAATTCATGAATATCTAATCCTACACCATGTCCAGTACTGTGAATAAAGTATTTTCCATATCCAGCTTTTTCAATAACAGATCTAGTAAGATTATCAA
>DKNG01000244.1:7518-10052 GCA_002470185.1 Arcobacter sp. UBA7394
GCATCAACTAATAATAAATCATTAAGTTTTAATTTCTTTTTACTTGGAAGGGCATGAGGTTTTGCAGCATTTTCATTAATAGCAATAATAGGATCAAAACTAAGATCTAGTTTTCCCATTTGGCTCATTTTTTCTAAACCTTTAAAGAATAAATGTTGCTCAGATTTTTTAAAACCATTTTTTCTAATATATTTAGCTAGTTCTTTAAAACCTTTTCTACCATGTCTAGCAGCTTTAGCTAATATTTCTATTTCTTCATCACTTTTAATAATTCTTTTTTGTTTAGAAAAATTTGGTTCTTGAATAAATTGTGTTTTTAAATCTTTGCTTAGATTTGTATATAGGGCATATGTAAAATCATTAGGATCAAAAGTAATTTTTTTTATCTTATTTTTTATTAGAATTTCTTTTGCAGTTTCCACTAGATTTGATGATTCAATTACTTCGCAATCTTTAGCAAACTCTTTTGCCTCTGTAGTATATCTTGCATCAGTAATAAAGTATCTATCACTACCTAATTTTAGGAAAATTACATTGTCACAAGAAAACTTTGATTCAAAATAAACTGCATTTTCATCTCGTAAAATAAAATTTTTCATAATTGCTCGTTCCTTTGGTGTGGTTTAACATAAATTTAAATATAATCTTACCTAAATTTTATAAAAGGAATATAATATGAAAATAGCCGTAATTCAAGGACCAAACTTAAATATGTTAGGTATTAGAGAACAACACATTTATGGTCCAATGAGTTTAGATCAAATTCATGAGCAACTAAAAAATGCAGCAGAACAAAATGGAGTAGAATTAGAATTCTTCCAGTCAAACTTAGAGGGTGAGATTGTAGATAGAGTTCAAGAATGTTTAGGAACAGTAGATGGTATTATGATTAATCCAGCTGCATATTCACATACTTCAATTGCAATTAAAGATGCTTTATCAGCTGTTGAAATGCCAACAGTAGAAGTACATATTTCAAATATTTATAAAAGAGAAGAATTCAGACAAAAATCTGTAACAGCTAGTTCTACAACTGGTGTTATTTCAGGATTTGGTCCATTTGGTTACCATATGGGATTAATTGCATTAATGCAAATTATTTCTGAAATTAAAGCAGTAGAAGAAGCTCAACAAGAAACTGCTGAATAATTAGTATTTAAATGAAAATATTAAGTGCAAAGTGGGTACTTACCTGCGATGAAAATAACAGTATCATTAAAAATGGTGCTGTTGTTTTTAATGAAAAAATAATAGATATAGACTCTCTTGAAAATATCCAAAAAAAATATCCAGACTTAGAAGTAGAAGAATCAAAAGAAAATTCAGTTTTAATGCCAGGGCTTATTAATTCACATGTACATTTAGAATTTTCAGCTAATAGTACAACTTTAAAGTATGGTAACTTTATGAACTGGTTAAATTCGGTAATTAAAAATAGAGATGCTTTAATAGAAAAAGCTACTACAAAATTAATTTCTACAAAACTTGATAGAATGAAAAAAACTGGTACTACAAGTATTGGTGCTATTTCTTCTTATTCATTTGATTTAGAAGCTTGTATTAAAAGTCCTATTAATACTGTATTTTTCTGTGAAGTAATTGGTACTAAAATGGATATGGTTGATACTTTATTCGCTGATTTTAAATCAAGATTAGAGGGTGCAAAACAAAGTACTAGTAAGAATTTTATTCCTGCTGTTGCTATTCACTCACCTTATTCCGTACATCCTTTTTTAGTTAGAGAGTCATTACGGTTAGCAAAAGAAGAAAACTTTGCAGTTTCTTCTCATTTTTTGGAATCTCCAGAAGAGTTTGAATGGTTACATAAAGACCAAGGTCTTTTTATTGATTTCTTTAAAAACTTTTTAGGCCAAGATAAAGCTGTTACAAAACCAATGGAGTTTCTAAATAACTTCTCTAATGTGAATAACTTATCATTTACACATTGTGTTGAAGCTAGTGATGCTGATCTTGAAAAAATCAAATCTTTAGGTGCTAGTATTAATCATTGTGTTACTTCAAATAGAGTATTAAACAATACAAAATTAGATATTAGTAAATTAGATGATATAAATCTTACTATTGGAACTGATGGTCTAAGTTCTAACAACTCTTTATCTATGTTTGATGAATTAAGAAATGCTTTAATGATGCATACAGATATTAATATTAACTCTTTAGCTACTAAGTTACTAAAAGCTGCAACTGTTAATGGTGCTAAAGCTTTAGGCTTAAACAAAGGTGTTTTACAAAAAGATTTAGATGCGGATATTATTTCATTTACATTACCAGATGATATTGAAGAAAATGAAGATTTAGCTATGCATATTATATTACATACTAAATTCGTAGATAAAACAATTATAGGAGGAATAGATGCTTAATTTCTTTAAAACTATTTTCTCTCCTATTATTGCTATATTAGATTTTATTACAAAATATTTTAAAACAGTTGTATTTTTAACAATTATATATTTTGTAGTATACGGTACTAATGGTAATAATATGGATTCAGGAAATTTTGAAACTGCTAA
>DKNG01000244.1:10188-10323 GCA_002470185.1 Arcobacter sp. UBA7394
AATTCTCCTGGTGGATCTGTTGCTCCATCTGTTGAGTTAGCTTATGCAATAAAAGAGCTAAAAACAGTTAAACCAGTAATTGCTTATGCAAGTGGTGTAATTGCAAGTGGTTCTTATTATGCTTCTATTTGGGCA
>DKNG01000094.1:0-682 GCA_002470185.1 Arcobacter sp. UBA7394
TTTTTCTAAATGCTCTTTAATTCCTGAAGTATTAACTTTATTTGTATAATCATAATTTGAAAATTCATCTAAAACAACTAAAATATTATCAATATTTTTCTCTAGGTTTTCACCCATTCTATTAAGAACATCTCTTAGTTCATTTAAAGCTGGGTTATTTACCTCAGTTGTAATTCTTTGATGTAAATCTCCTTGTTCAAACTCACCTAAAACTTTGATTGTCTCATCGATTATAGCTCTATCTTCTTCTATACCTTTTTTTGCTTTTATAATATTGTTATTAACAACATTTGACATTAGACCTATCTCATCTAAACTACTTGTTTCAAGCTCTTTTACATCACTTGCTTCTTTATTTACATATTTGAAGAAACCTTCTAAACCATCTTGGAATTTCAATAATCTTTTTACTAGAACATTATTGATAATAACAACCGCACCAATTACCACACAAGCTAATAAAGATAGAGATATTATAATTATGATATTTCTAATTGAATTGGGAGTGTGAAGAACCTCTTCTTCACTAATCTCAGATAAAATTGCCCATTTTAAATCTTCACCTATTTTGATTGTTGAGTAAGCCGAAAGAACTGAATTAGCTTTATAATCAAGTAACATTTCTGTATTTTCTTTTCCATTAAGAGCATTTAATGTTGCTTCTGTTTGTATTTTATTATTG
>DKNG01000094.1:789-1439 GCA_002470185.1 Arcobacter sp. UBA7394
CCTTTTCTAAATTGCATAATCTTATTGATTGGTTTGTCACTAATTTGAAATACTAAAACATAAGAAGAATCAATTATTTTTGTTGCCAAAAACATTCTTGGTTTACCAGAATTTGCAATATATGGTTTCATATCCACAAATACAGGTCTATCAAATTCAAGAGCTTTTTTTACAACTTGAGCTAAACCACTATTATTAAGAGAGCTAGTTTTAAGATTCTTTCCATAATCATCTCTTTTTGCCCCTGAGTATATTACATGACCTGTTTTTTCGTTTATTAAATACATATCATCATAATTATAATCTTTCATATAATTTTGAAGATACTCTTCATGCATTTTTGTTGACCTTTGCACAAAAATATTATTAATAGGATAATCCCCTTTAACATCAAACTTTATATTCTCAGCTGCTAGTTCTAAATCTTCAATTAGTTCAATAATATTTGCACTTCTTGATAGTACATTTATATCTGCAATTTTTTTATTGAAAAAATCTGTGATTTGAATAATCTTTGAATCTCTAGCTGACGTCAGCATTGCATAATTTTGAGATACTAAATTATCTTTTGCTTTTGATACTGAAAATGTTGCGATAACAATAGTCAATAGACTTAACGAAACTACCATCAAAGTAATAATCTTAGTTTT
>DKNG01000094.1:1530-4094 GCA_002470185.1 Arcobacter sp. UBA7394
AAAGTATATCCTAAATATATTTAATATATATTCTAAAAATATTGAAATAAGACATTAATTTTAACACTATGAAAGATATGTATAAGAAGGTTTTTTTATAGTAATAATACAAGTTATATAAAGTAGATGTAAGGAGAAAAAGAAAGAAGAGTAAAACTCTTCTTTATTGTGTATATATTCTTTTCATTTCAGCAATAGAGACAACTATATTTGAAATTTGTCTATTTTTATTATGAGCAAATCTTGCTGTGATATCATCACAAGCTTCAATAAACTCTTTTTTTCTATTTAAACTATGAAGTAATAATACTTTATATTTCATAGCAAAAGCTACATATAAAAGAATATTATTTTCATGATTTTCAAATTTTCGAATAATTTCTTCATAAATAATTAGTGCTTCTTCTGGTATTTTTAGAACTTCTAGCCTTTGTGCTTTGTTTAATAAAGCTTTTGCAACTACTTCTAGAATCCCTTCATTTTCACTATCTTCAAATCTATCAATTACTGAGTTATAAACCTCAATAGAGGCTTCATTCTTATCAAACTTTGTAAGGATTTCACCAATATTACAAGAAGCTAAGGCTACTTGAAGTAGTATTTTTTGGCTTGCACTGTTCTCAAATAATCTTATTATTTCAGAATAAATATCTAATGAATACTCAGGACCATAAATCTCAGATACAGCAACACCTTTATTTACGTAAGACTTAGCTACTTGCTCTTGAATTATTAGGTTATCACTATTGCTAAATTTTTCTATTATTACGTCATAAACTTCTACTTCTTCTTTATATTGTTCTAAATGAACAAATAGTAAAGCTTTATTAAACAAAGCCCTTGCAACAGTAGACAAGATTATTTGATTTTCACTATTCTCGAATCGTCTAACAATTTCATCATATATAAAAATAGCTTCTTCATTACGATCTAATTCTTCTAGGGTAAAAGCCTCATCCAATAAAGTACTAGCAATATCTTCCATAGTACCTTCATCTTCATTATCTTCAAATCTATCTACTAACTCATCTTGAACTTCAATTTTTTCTTCTAAACGATTAAGTTCCCCTAATCTAATATCTTTATTAATATATGCATTTTTAACATATTCAAGAACTTTAGGGTTTTGTACATATTTGAATTTATTGATTAAGATATTGTAAACTTCTATTTCTTCTTCTATTTTATTTTCTTGTGCAAAAGAGTTTGCTTGTTTAAATAAAGCAGTAGAAACATCTATAAGTTTGGAATCATTGTCTTTAGCTTTTTTCAGTAGTGATGGTAGAATTTCTAAACATTCATTTAATTTTTGGTCTTCAATTTTGGATACAAATTCTACGTATAAGTCATCATAAGATTTCTGTTTTCTTGTGGATTCTTGCGAGTACATATTGTGCTCCTCAAATAAATAATTTTTTATATAATAAATATTTTATTATTTATTTTCTATGAGGTACATTAATTCTGTATTCTAAATATTATAATTAAAGATTACTTTCTATCAAAGTTTAATAGAAAATCATTAATAAGTTTTTTTATCTCTATCTTGTCTTTGTCTAATATAATAAAATGGGCATTCATTGAAGACTCTGAAATATCTCCAGAGAGTACTTTGTCAGCAGTATTTGTAAAGAAGTTTATACCAGAACCATTTATTCCACCAATAGATAATTTTAGTGAAGTTTTATCTAATTTGTTTAAATATCTAGAACCTCTTGAAAAGCCAATATAAACTTTTGCTTTTGAGATATTGAGATTTCTATTATTTGTATTTGAGTCAATTATTTTACAAGTATGAGGAATTAATAAATCTAATATTGATTTGTTTATTTCCTCATGTTGTATTGAAGTTCCTGAGTTTGGATTACCTTTTATGTAAACGATATCATAATCATACATTTTGCTCTTTTATAAGAATTTAAGAGCACTATAGCGCAATAAACTTAACTACGTGCAAAGTTTACTAAAGATTCACCTTCAAGTCTATAACCTACCCATTCATCTTGTGAAACTGCGCCAATACTTTCATAGAAGTCTCTTGATGGAGTATTCCAATCAAGACAAGACCATTCGAATCTTCCGCAATCTTCACCAAGAGCTTTATTTGCAAGATGTTTAAGCATAGCTTTTCCAGCACCTAATCCTCTTTTTGATTCACTCACATATAAATCTTCTAAATACACTCCGTATTTACCAAGCCAAGTTGAGTAATTATAAAAATAAATCGCATGACCAATAGCAACACCATCTTCTTCACAAATAAGTGCTTTTACAGATGACTTCTCACCGAAGATTTTCTCGCACGTTTCTTCTACTGAAGTCACTACTGCATCTGGTTCTTTTTCATAAACTGCTAACTCAATTATAAAATCATAAATTGCTTGTGAATCTGATGCAATTGCATCTCTTATTGTTATTGACATTTTTATCCTTTTTCTTAGTATTTATAAACTAATATCTCTTAAATATTTATGAATTACTGGTAAATAGTCTTTTCTACATACAAGATGAGTATCTAGATAGTTTTCTATTTTTGTTTGTTTTACGTAGTCTGTATATCCAAA
>DKNG01000007.1:0-433 GCA_002470185.1 Arcobacter sp. UBA7394
AAATCATTCTCTTTTGAGTTTGTAATTGCTTCAATTAGTGCAAATTCTTCTTTTCCTTCATAATTAAAAGATACTTCTGAATATAAAAGTGTATTAGCAATTGCTAATAAATCAGAATCAAATAATGACTCAACTTTTTCAATACTTCCTGGCATTGATAATACATTCATCATTGCTCTAAAATTATCTCTATTTAATTTTTCTATATCAACTGTATTCATTATCTAATTACCTTACATTAAGTCAAAAGAAACTCTAGTTGAGTTCACTTTTTTGTTTTGTTCTTTATTGCTTTTTTCTTCAGCTTTTTTAGCACTTTTTAGTAAAGTTTTTATTTCATCTTTAAAAATATTTGCTTCAAAACTCGCATCTAAAACCGCAGTATAAAGAGATAGTTTATTATTTGAATCCATAACCATTGACCAACCTTTTA
>DKNG01000007.1:615-3506 GCA_002470185.1 Arcobacter sp. UBA7394
TATAATTTTTTTAATTCAGCTTTTGCAACTAATTGTGCTAATGAATTAATATCTTCTCTTTTCATTTATATAAACCTTTTTCTAATAATTGCGCTTAATTTATCTAATCCCCATACTGTTAATACAATAACTATAATAATCGTACAAACATCCCCATTTTCAAAGGCTCTCATCTTATCAAATAGATAAAAACCAATACCACCAGCTCCAACAAAACCTAAGATAGAAGCAGATCTAACATCGCTTTCAAATCTATATAAACACATAGATACAAAATGAGGCATTGTTTGAGGAATTACTGCATAAATTAATACTTTAATAAACCCAGCACCAGTTGTAGTTAATGCTTCTACAGGTCCTGGATCAATTGATTCATTTCCTTCACTTAGTAATTTACTTAAAACTCCTGCTGTATGTACTCCTAAAGCCAAAATTCCTGCCATTGGGCCAAGTCCAACAGCAGATACGAATATTAATGCCCAAATGATTTCATTAATTGATCTAAATACATTTGCAACAAAGGTAGCACTTCCATATATCACACTTTTTGTAAACTCATGAATAGGAGATTTCCCTGGTATTAAAATGTTTAAAATATTTCTTGAGCTCATATATGACAATGGAACTGCCACGATAATTGATAGAATCAATGCAATTATTGCCATTTGAATTGTTTCTAACATAGATAAAGCATAAGTCATTAAATCATCACTATTTAAATTTGGTGGGAAGAATCCACTATTCTCTATTTCTGGATTACCTGCAATATATTCCATCATATAATGCCACCCATCAATTAGTGAAACAACACTCATTTCTGTGTCTTTCCAGCTTTGAATAAAAATTAATAAAAATATTACAATTACAACTGATTTTGAAAATGAAAATGGGTTACTTTTATCCCTTATTTCTTCTATGTTCATTACTTTTCCTTTTAAAACAGGCCCTTAAGCCTGTTTATTTAGATATTTATTTTTTATTTTTTAATTGTTTTTTTAATTTGATTAATTCTCTTACTGAATCATAAACTGAATCATCACCTTTGATGAAGCCTTTATTTTTTAATCTTTTTAATCCTTCTGGATCGTTATAAGATAAAAATGCACCTTTTAATGCCATTTTTAAAGACGAAGGTAAATCTCCTCTAGCTGCTACTGGTGCTCCTGGAATTAAATCTGAAGTCCAAATCACATTAAATTGGTCTTTATTCCAGTGTCTTCCTAAACCTCTATTAAAGTCTAAGTTATTTGTAGATGCTGCATCAACTTTTCCAGCTTTTACAGAAAGAATAGAAGCTTCATGTCCACCTGAATAAACTACTTTTTTAAAGTAATCTTTTGGATTGATACCAGCTTTTGAAAACATTACAGTTGGAACTAAAGTTCCTGATGTAGATTGAGAAGAAGTAAATGCCCAAGTTTTGTTTTTGATATCTGCTAAAGATTTAAGACCTGAACCTTTTTTTGTAATAATTGTTCCTCTATAACCAGGAAGTCCTGATTCTCCATCAACTTCAACTACTAAAGCTTCTGCATTTGCTCTTTTATGTGCTTCAACATAAGATTTAGGTCCAAGGTAAGCTACATCAATATGATTATGTTGCATACCTGTAATAATTCCAGTGTAATCCCCTGCTAATTTCATTTCAACTTTAATACCTAATTGTTTAGATATATAATCAGTTAATGGACCAAAGTTCTCTTTCATTGAAGTAGAACCAGCTACTGGAATTACACCAAAAGTTAATTTTTCTGGCCATTTTTCTTGTGCCATCATAGAAGTTGTACCTAAAGTCAAAGCAAGTGTTGCTACTGTAATATTCTTAATAAGTTTCATTTTTATCCCTTAATTATTTACTGTATAAATTTTTTCAACTAATTTATCTGTTAGTTGATCGCTGTTGTCGTCAAAAACTACTGATCCATTATTCACACCAATGATTCTGTCACAGTACTCTTTTGCGTACTCCAAGTGATGAAGATTTATGATTACGGTTACTCCATAAACTTCATTTACCTTCTTCAAAATACCCATAACTTTTTTTGCACTTTTTGGATCAAGTGCTGAAACTGGCTCATCTGCTAAGATAATCTTTGGTTCAGCGGCTAAAGCACGAGCAATTGCTACTCTTTGTCTTTGGCCTCCCGAAAGTTCATCACACCTTTTTAGTGAATGTTTTGTAATATCAACTATGTCCATATACTCTTTTGCTTTTTTTATCTCCTTGTCTTTATATAATTTTAAAATTGCTCGTGATAAAGGAATGTCTTTTAACATTCCACTTACAACATTGTCTAATACACTTAATCTATCTACTAGGTTATAACCTTGAAAAATAACACCTATTTGCTCTCTTAGCTTGATTAGGTTTTTCTTTTTGATATTATTTAGGTCATAATCTAAAACTTCAAATTTCCCATCAAATACTTTGATTCCACCAGTTACAGACATTAGAAGTGTTGATTTTCCAGCCCCACTAGTTCCGATAATTCCAATGAATTCACCCTTTTTTACTTTTAAATCAATGTCATTTAAAATCTTCTCTTTTTTATAACCTAAAGTTAATTTCTTCATTTTTATCATTACTTTTCCTTTTAAACTAAATCTACTTTGATTTTACATGTGTCGCCTCTAAAAAAAGAGGTACCGTATTCAACAAAATTTCCATCTTGATCTTTTGATAATGTGCTAGCTGATAATATTGGAGAATTTGATGGCATCATTAATAATTCACTTAATTCGTTTGTTGATGATTGTGATTCAAAAACTGTTGAGACTTTAGTGATTTCTAAATTTGGATAACATTTTTCTAATACTTTATATAAAGAGAATGGTTTACAATCTAAGTTGTTAATAATTTCTCTATAAATATAAGCATCAAAATATGAGTA
>DKNG01000007.1:3637-11675 GCA_002470185.1 Arcobacter sp. UBA7394
GTTTTAGGCTCATAACCTAAATCTAATATTTTAGAAGTGTAAGAGCTTTTATCAGAAATTGAATAAGGTACTTTTATATTAGAAATATAGTTGCCTTTTCCCTTTTTTGTATATATAAAACCTTCATCTTTAAGCATCGATAATGCCTGTCTAACTGTATGTCTATTAACATCAAAAGTTGTAGCAAACTCATTTTCTGAAGGTAGTTTTTCGCTTGTACTATATTTTTTATTTTCAATATTTCTTAATATTTTTTCATATAGTTTTAAGTACAGTGGTTTTTCTACACGTTTCAATTAGACTCCTTTACTTGTCTATACAAGTTTGATAGACGAAGTATAAAAGAGTTAAATTACACAGTGATTACATCTTGTATAGACAAGTTATAGTGCTTGTATAGAACTTTGATAAAAATAATTTTTTGTTTATTGAGGTAAGGCTTGTAGTATGGAAGTTTAAAGAAAAGGGGTTTAATTAGATTATATAATTATTTTACAAAACAAGAGTGTATTAATTACAATCTTGTTTTTTTGATAAAAACTTTAGTTCGTCACAAGAAAATCCTGCTTTTTTTCTAGCTTCAAAGTTTAAATCCATTTTTCTTTTTGTAGAACCGGGAAATACTTCTTCAATGACTTTTAGATAAGTTTCTTCATAAGGCATATTTTCTTGGTCACAAGCATATTTGTACCAAACATCACCTTTTGTCACATGGTCAACCTCTTCTTCTAAAATAATATCAAGCACCGCTAATATTTTTCTATTAAATGGATCATTATTTGATTTTAATTTCTCCATTATTTTTGGGTTTTGATCTAAGCCATTTGCTTCTAGGTATCTTGGAACTGCCGCCATTCTTCGTAAGAATTCTGGTGTTTCTTGCATTGCTTCAAATAAGTTTTTGTGTACGGGGAAGTCTCCATATTTACCACCAAGCTCAAGTAATAACTTCTCTAACATTAAAAAGTGTCTAACTTCATCATCTGCAACTTCTAACCAGTCTTTATAATATTGTTCTGGTTTATTTTTGAATCTAAGTGCTGCATCTAAAGCTAAATCAATTGCTGAATATTCAATATGTAAAATTGTATGTAATAAGTACTTTTTACCTTCGTCTGTATTAAAGTTTTTAATTTTAGGTAAAGCAGTTGGTTTTACAATGTCTAAGAAACTTTCATAAGATGGTTCAATTAATTCACAAGCAATGTGTTCGTTATTAAATTTTAATTCATTATTTAAAAATTTTTCATAGAAAATATTGAATTTCTCGATCTTCTCCTCTGGTCTTTTTGTTAATAGTACTTCTTCTAGCATAAAAAAATAATCCATTCATAACCTCTGTTCTGATATAATAATTGAATTTTAGCGAAAAGGCTTTAAAATGGATATAAAAGTTCAGCCAATGGGCGATTATCAAACAAATTGTTATATAGTTACAATTGAAAATAAAGATTTTATTATTGATCCTGGTGTTGGTGCATTAAGATGGATAAAACAAAATGTAACAAATCCTGTTGCGATACTTAATACACATGGTCACTTTGATCATGTATGGTCTAATAAAGAAGTTCAAGATGAATATAATTTAAAAATTTATACTCCAAAAGACGATAATTTTATGTTAGAGAAAGATCCTTATGGAATGGGAATGCCAGCATCATGTGCTGATGTTTTAATTGAGCCAGACGAAGAAATTGAAATAGAAAATGTACAGATTAAATTTCATCATTTCCCTGGACATACCCCAGGTTGTTCTGTAATTCAAATTAATGAACACTTGTTTTCTGGGGATTTTATATTTAAAGGAACTATAGGAAGATTTGATTTTCCTAACTCTGATGCTACGTTAATGAAACGAAGTTTAAATAAAATACTTCAATGGGAAGAAACTAATTTTCATGTTTATCCAGGACATGGAGAAAAAACAACACTTAAAAGTGAATTACCATCACTAAAACAATGGGAAACTTATATTTAAAGGGTTAATTATATGAGCGAAGTTTGTGAAGTTATTGCGAAACAAAATTTAAATTTAAAAAATACTAAAACATTAGAAGAAACATGTAATACAATTTTAGAGTATCTTAAACTTGAGTTTAAGATAACTGATATAATTATCTCAGTTATAAGAGTAGATGAAAGATCGGAAGAAATTATTTTTGCTTCTGTAGAAAATATTGATGTTGAAGAACATAATATTTTTGAATTAATTCAAAATGAAAATACAAAAATTAAAGTTATTTGTTCATATGAAGATGAAAATTATTTAATAGAAAATAGATGTGTATTAGATTTGGCATTACAAGTTTTTTCTCAAACTATTTTTATCAGACTTTTAAATGATACCTTAAAAGATTTAACATTAATAGATAATGTAACGGGACTTTACAATAGACACTATCTTGACAATTATGCAGGAAATATTTTAAATATCTCAAGTAGAGAATCTAAAAAGGTTGCTTTTCTAAAAATTGGTATTGATCAATTTAAAGCTGTAATTGATGAATTTGATTATAGTGTTGGTGATAAAGTTCTAAAAGCACTAGCAGATATTTTAAAAACAACAGTTAGATCTTCTGATATTGTTGTTAAAATTGATGGTGATGAATTTTTAGTTATTTTAATGAATATTATTAATAGTGATAATGCTATAATGATATCTGAAAAAATTATTAATAATTTCAGTGAAGAAAAAGTATTAGTTAATAAACAAACAGAACAAGTACTCAAAAAGACGATTTGTGCAGGAATTACTGTATTCCCAGATGATGCTTCTGAAATAGATGATATTATTAGAAAAACTGATATAGCTTTATATGAAGCAAAAAATTTGGGAAGAAGCAAAAGCTTCAAATATATTGAAGAAGAAGCAAATAGTATAGATTTTTTTTAGGCAAAAATTATGAAACATAAAATATTAGAACTTATTAAAAAAGCTGCCAATAGTGAAGATGACTACAAATCATTAGAGAGTATCTTTTCATTATATGAGCAATTACAGTTCTCAACTAATATAAAACAAATGGGTGAAGATATTTATTCTTGGTTACATAAAGAGTTTAATATAGATAATTTAACCTTTGCATTATTTGATATTAATACAAATTCAAGAGAAGAAATATATGTAGAAGGTGAAGAATTCTACTTAGATGATGATAAGTCATATTTTTTCATAATCAATACTCATACTAATATTAACGCTACAGTATCTTTTTGTGCCACATCAAATGTGCATTTTCAAGTGCTTCAAGCTAAGTATGAGACTATAGAAGCAGCATTTTTTCAAATATCACCAATTATTCAAAGTGGTATTCTGAAAAAGAATTTTATAGAATCTTCATCTCTAGATTCTGTAACAAAAGTTTATAATAGAAACTATTTAATTGATAATTTAACAAAACATCTAACTATTTCTAATAATAAACAAAATGAGATTTATTTCTTAATGATAGGAATTGATCACTTTAAAGCTGTAATTGATGAATTTGATTATGACATATCAGATAAATTGTTAATTGAACTTGCAAAGGTTATTCATAGCAATATTAATGAATTTGATATGGTCGCAAGATTAAATGCGGATGAGTTTTTAGTGTCAATTATTAGTAACTCTAATGAATACAATGCAACAGATGTAGCAGAAAAAATAATACATGATTTTGCAAAAGTTAAAATATTAGTAAATGAAGAGACTAAACAAACTCTTAAAAAGACTATCTGTATCGGATTTGAGATTTTTAAAGCAAACTCAGATGATACAATTACAGATGCAATAAAAAATGCTGATATTGCTCTTTATGAAGCAAAAAATAAAGGTAGAAGTATCTTATTTAAGCATAATGAACTTAAAGATGAAGACACAATAGAATTATTTTAATTCTATTGTTTTTTTGTAGCTTTTATATAAACTCTTTTAGGTGCTGGATAACCTTCGATAGTTTTAGTACTATCATTAGGATCTAAGAAATCCTCTAAACTTTGATCAAAAGACCATTTTGTTTTTCTTTGTTCTTCATTAGTTGTTACAGTAGTTGCAATAACTTCAATATTTTCAAACCCTGCTCTATTTAACCAATTCTTTAATGCAGGAATTGTTGGAATAAAATAGATATTTGGTATTTTAGAATATCTTTTATTTGGTGTCAGACATAACTCTTCTTCCCCATCAATCATAAAAGTATCAATTAGAATTTCACCTTTTGAGTTTAAACCCTTTGCAAGTGATTTTAAAGTCCCTACTGGATCTGGTCTATGATATAAAACACCTAACATAAATATAAAATCAAACTGATGATTATAATATTCTAAGTGCTCAACACCTAACATTTCGTATTCTATATCAGATTTTACAAAATGATTAACAAATTCAAATTGATGTAATGTTAAAGCTGAAGGATCAAAACCTACTAACTTTTTAGGTTCATCTTCAAGCATTCTAAACATGTAATATCCGTTATTACATCCAATATCTGCAACAAGTTTATCTTTTAGATTAAAATGTGGTCTAATTAAATTATATTTTATATTACTTTGCCACTCAGAATCTATCTCTAAACCAAATAAATTAAATGGTCCTTTTCTCCAAGGAATTAAGGCTTTTGCAGTTTCTTCAATAAGGTCATACTCTTCTTGAGATATATCCTCTCTTTTTCCTACTGTAAACCAGTCCCCAAAATCCAATGAAAGTTCACCTTTTGATATTTCACGAGCTTTATTAATTTGCTCATACCAAGGTTGTACATTTTTCCATTCTCGACAATCGTTTTTCTTTTTTTGTAATGTTTCTAAATCCATGATGTAATTATAGGTTGAATACATAAAATCTTATCTTAAATCAATGGTATTAATAACAATATTTTGTTATACTTCCTAATATAATTGCAGATAACTAGCACTTATAAAGCACAATCATTTATTATAATATGAAAAAATAATTGCTCGTTAACGATAAGTTAACTACTTATGAATATAATTACGTTCAATTTTGAGAAAAGGATTTTTTTTGAAAACTACAAGTGTCTTATTTTCTTTTAAGACTACATTAATCTTACTTGCTATTTTAGCAATTGGAGCTGGTTATGCCACATTTATTGAAAATGATTTTGGTACTTCCTCGGCTAGAGTTTTAGTATACAACACAATATGGTACGAAGTAATATTAGTTTTAACTACTATTAATATGACAGGTATTATTTTTAAATATAAAATGTGGAAAAACAAACCTAGATTTATTTTTCACTCTGCGTTTGTTGTTATTTTAATAGGTGCAGGTGTTACTAGATATGTTGGATACGAAGGTATCATGCAAATCAAAGAAGGTACAACAGAAAACAGAATGATTTCTCTTGAACCATACTTACAAATAACTATTAAAGACAATGGAAAAACATACTATAAAGAGTATCAAAAAGAATTTACTACAGTTTTTACAACAGTAAATGATTTTGAGAACAAAGTACTTTTTGGAGAAAAAGAAGTTAACTTAAAATATAAAAATTATATGTTAGCAAAAAATGGTAATGCATCTATGGGGATGTTAACTTTAGATGTATCACATAATGGTGAGACTAAAGAGATTAAATTACCAGGAAAAAGAGGACAAAAAAGTATTAGAAGAGAGTTATCTTTTGGTGATACAATTGTTTCTTTAGAATATGGGTCAAAAGTTTTAACTTTACCATTTAAAATTACTTTAAATGACTTCCAATTAGATAGATATCCAGGAAGTATGTCACCATCTTCTTATGCATCTGAAGTAACAGTTAGAAAAGAAAATGGGGAATCATATGATTATAGAATTTTTATGAATAAAACTTTACATGAAGGTAATTTCTTATTTTTCCAAAGTTCTTATTTCCCTGATGAAACAGGTACTGTTTTATCTGTGAATAATGATCCAGGTAAATGGCCAACATACTTAGGTTACTTCTTATTAACATTAGGACTATTCCTAAATTTCTTTGATAAAAAATCAAGATTCTGGAAATTAACTAAATATGTGAGTTCTAGAAACTTAGCATCAATTGCTGTTGCATGTCTAATCGCTTTTGGTTCAACTTCATTAGAAGCAAATGAACAAGCAGTCGAGCCAACAAAAGCACAACAAACTGTTGAGTATTTAAATAAATTTAAAAGTGGTTCACTTGAAACTGCTGAGAAATTTTCTAGATTAGTTACTCAAAGTCAATCAGGAAGAATGAAACCAGTTTCTACTTTAAATAGAGAAATTGTTATGAAACTAAGTGGTAAGAAAACATTATTTGGAATGAATTCAGATCAAATTGTTTTAGGTTTATTATCTAGACCAGAAATTTGGAGAGATTTAAAAATCATTAAAATTAAAACTCCAAAACTAAAAAACTTTTTAGGTATTGAAAAAGAGAGAAAATTAATTGCATTCTCTGAAGTATTTGTTGATGGTACTTATGTACTAAGCAAAGAAGCGGAAAAAGCTTCTATGTCTAAACCAACAGATAGAGGAACTTATGAAAAAGATATTATTAGATTAGATGAAAAATTAAATATTGTTTATGCAACTTTTAATGGTAACTTATTTAATATTTTCCCAAAACCTAGAGATGCTGCAAATAAATGGCATACACCTTTAGATGCAATGAAAACTTTCACAGGAAAAAGTCAACCAGCTGTTGAAGCTATGACTAGAGGCTTTATTAATGCTGTAATTCAAATGGATTGGAAAGAAGCTAATAAATTCTTAGATATGATTGCTTTATACCAAGAAAAGGTTGGTGCAGATGTAATCTTAAGTAAAGCAGAAGTAAATAATGAGATCTATTTCAATGATTTAGATATCTTTGTTAAATTAACTGTTGGATATATTATCTTTGGTCTTATTATGTTAATTGCTGCATTTATTGTAGTATTTAACCCAAAAATCCAACCAAGAAAAACTACAGCGTTCTTCTTCATAATTTTATCATTACTGTTTGCAGTACATACCTTTGGTATGGGATTTAGATGGGTTGTAGCAGGACATGCTCCATGGTCAAATACTTATGAATCAATGTTATATATTTCATGGTCAGCTGTTTTTGCAGGGGTTGTTTTCTTTAGAAAATCATTACTTGCTCTAAGTGCTGCAATTATTGTTGGTGGTATTTTCATGTTTACTGCTCACTTAGCAGGAATTGACCCACAAATTACAAACTTAGTTCCAGTACTTAAATCATACTGGTTAACAATACATGTATCAATTTTAACAGCATCTTATGGATTCTTTGGATTAGCTGCGGTAATTTCTTACTTAGCCTTAATCTTATTTATCTTTAGAAGTCCATCTAGACCTCATTTAGATGAAACAATTAAAAATATTGCAGCAATTACTGAAATTGCTCTTATTATTGGTGTTGCCGCAATTACAATTGGTAACTTCCTTGGTGGTATCTGGGCTAATGAGTCTTGGGGTAGATACTGGGGATGGGATCCAAAAGAGACTTGGGCTTATGTATCGATCGTAGTTTATGTTTTAGTTATCCACATGAGATTTGTTAAAAAACTTAATAATCCATTTACATTATTAGTATCTGCATTATTAGCTTTCTCAACAATTTTAATGACATATTTAGGAGTAAACTTCTATTTATCAGGAATGCATTCATACGCTACAGGAGATCCTGTACCAATTCCAACATGGGCATATGTTCTTACATCATTAGTAATTGTAACTATACTTGTAGCTTACAGAAAACGTGATTTAAAAGATTCTATCTGTCACGAAGAAAACCAAAAACCTAAGAAGTAATTCTTAGGTTTTTTACCTTAATTTAATTCTTCTTTGAAGAACACTCTACAAACTTATTTACTTCCTTCGTATAGTCTTTCAGCCAATATTTAATTGTAGTTCCATTTAATCTTGTAGTATCACCTTTTACACCATATATAAATACTGAGAATGTAAAATATTTATTATCATATTTTAATAATACTTGTTCTGGTACTAATTGCATTTCATATCCATCTTCTATCCAATCAGACCAAAAACCTTCAAAATCATTATTTATTTCTTCTGCAATTTCTA
>DKNG01000007.1:11804-17813 GCA_002470185.1 Arcobacter sp. UBA7394
TTAGTATATTTATTGTCTGAGTTTTTAGTAAAATCTAAACTTTTATATTCAGATACTTCACCAAAAAGATTTTTCCCTCTTAGACTTGTATCCAATAAATCTTGCAAATACTCTGGTGCTTCATAAAATTTATCAGGATTGTAGTAAGGACTACAATCATTTGCAAATAAAGTACTAAAACAAAGCACAGAGCTAAATAAAAACTTTTTTCCTAACATCATTACCTTTCTATATATAAATCGTAAATACAGCGCCTTCTTCATTATTATGCACTGTTAACTTACCATTTAATTTATCTTCAATAATTGCTTTTGATAAATAAAGCCCTATTCCTGTTCCCTTATCTTCTTTAGTTGTAAAGTATGGATTGAATATCTCTTCAATTAAACAAGAAGGAATTCCACCTGCATTGTCTTTTACAAGTATTTTGATTTTCTCTTCTTCTTTTTCTATTAATATATCTATTTTCCCATTTACAATTTTATTTTCATCTATTGCATCTTTTGCATTAATTATAAGATTCATTAGAACTTGTGAAAATTCATTTTTATTTCCATAAATAGTAATTTCTTCTTTTGATTCAATATATAGTTTTATATTACTATGTTCTAAAACTGCACCAATAATATTAAGAACATTATCAACTGATTCTTTTACAATAAAATCTGATTTTTTATCATCTTTTTTATAAAAGTTTTTAAAGTTATCAATAGTCGTAGACATAAATTCAATTTGATATAATGAGTTCTCTAATGCTTCCTCAAACATTTCATCACTCATTTTATTTTTTCTTTTGTAAGCTCTCAAGTTTTGTAAAGTTAAAGATAATCTTGTTAATGGATGTCGCCATTGATGAGCGATATTACCAATCATATCACCAAGTTCTGCTAACTTACTTTGATTTTGTAGCAGTCTATCTTTTTTTGCAATCTCTAATGTTTTTAAGACTACTTTATTATCTAAATTTGTTGCTAAATCATGTAACTTATCAGATTGATCTACTGCAAATTCAAATAACTTTTTTGGCGCTCTTGTAAAAAGAAAAGTAAATAAAATTGACATTAAGGTAGCAAAGATCAAAATAGTAATAATCATTGTATTATTATTGTTTTCTACTTTCTCTATAGACTCATCTTTTTCAAGCATAATCATAGATATTTTTTGTTTATTTAAATATAAAGGTTGTACATATATATTTTTATTAAATACAAAGTTTTTATCTTCATTTTTTATTTTAAGTACAAGCTTCTCTTCAAAATCATCTGATACTCTTTTTTTAGTGTTGTAAAATGACCAATTATATTCACTATTTTTATGTCTTAAATAATAACCATTACTATTAACTAGATAAATATCATATAGAGCAGAATTTGTGATACTGTTTAATAGTTCTTTCATAAAAATATTTACAATTAAAATACCTTTGAATTCGTCATTTATAATCATAGGAGTTGCAACTCTAATTACAGGTTTATTAGGTACCTCAATATGTCCATGTTCTACATTTAAATCAATATCTGAGAACCAAACATCTTTATTTTTCATTTTTGATACATTTTTAAAGTAATATCTATTTGATTTATTTTGTAATGTTTTAGATTTATATGGTTCTTTTGAGTGTTTTTCTCTATCAAATCTTAGTACTTCAAAACCCTTTTCATTTATATATCTTATTTGCATATAATCTTTATTAGATTCCATTATCGTTAATAAAAGTAAATCAATATAATATTTATAAGAGCCCTCTTCTACGTACTTTAGAAAATATTCATTCTTTGCAATTGCTTGTAATTCATCTTTTTTTGATTGAAAAAACTTATCAAATTTATCTTTTTTTTCTCCACTTTGTAATTTTACTTCTCTTTGAAACTTGTTGGCAACTAAATCTTGAGAAAAATAAATATGAATTGCAGTAATAGAGGCGATTAATAAAATTGTAAAAACAATATAAGAAAAAAATAATTTAATTCCAAAATTTCTATTTTCTTTAGATAGTTTATTTATTTCAAGCATATTTTTCTATCTTATATCCAGAGTTTCTGATATTAATAATAAAATTATCTTTTAATTTTGCTCTTATTTTTTTGATTTGAGTTCTTAAAGTATTATCACAAACATCTTTTTCATCCCATACATAATCTTTTATAATGCTAGGACTTACAATATGTCCCATATTTTTCACTAAAATATATAATAAATCTTTTTCTTGTTGTTTTAAGTCAATACTTTCACCCTCAAATTTTAGTTGCATCAAACACAAATTAAAGCTGTATGATTCTGTTATTTTTATGTCATCACAACACAAATCTTTATGTAAAATTTGATTTATTCTAAGTTCTAATTCATCTAAAATAAAAGGCTTTCTTACATAGTCACTACACCCTAAAGCATAACCTTGTTTTACATGTTCAATATCACTTTGAGCAGTAAGATAAATAGCTGGAGTAGTTATTCCATCGTCTCTAATAGCTTTTAAAGTTTCAAAACCATTTTTCTTTGGAGTATTTATATCAAACAAAAAAATATCATAATTTGTTAAAATGGCATTATCTAATAACTCTTCTCCGTCATTAAAAAAATCAACTCTATTTCCATCTAACTCAAAATAACTTTTTATAGACTCACAAATAAAATTATCATCCTCTAAAAGTAAAATTTTCATGCAATTCCTTAGTCACTATTTGTAATTTTCCTTTTATTATACACTTATATTTGCTTATAATTACCATAAGTAAATCTTAATTACAAGTTGGAATATTCTCTGAGTCGTAAGCAAATTCTTGTAAAAAATCCAATAAATCATTTTTTTGTTTTTGGAAATCATCTGAGTTAAAATACTTTAGTACATTTACTGTTTCTTCATCATCAATATGCAAATCTTTTAGTTCAAAAGCATTTTTTGAAAATAGTTCTTTCCATTCTCTAATAGAAGCCATATTTCCACCACGACTTCCCTCACCATGACAAGAAGAACACTTACTTAAGTAATAATCTTGACCTACAATATTTTTCGTAGCATACGCACCTCTTTTTTTAGCTGCATTTAGATTAGTAAATGAAAGCATAAGAACTAAGATACATAGCATAGTAGTTTTATTTTTTGAAATCATATTTATCTCCATGAAGTTTTTCAAATTTTTTAACTGCATCATCCATCCACTCTAACATTTGCTCTAAATTCCACATACCATATATAATCATGTGTTTCTTACCTTTTCTTGATAACTTTTCTTCATTTGGTCCCATAAAATATATTGCAGGTGTCATAGATACAGTAAGTCTAGGAGGACATTGTCCTGTATTTTCCACATCAGAATCTGCATCCAATGAATTATCTAAAATTACTGGTATAAAATATTTTTTTATTTTTTCTTGAAACTTTTTTTGATTAAAAATTTCTTCTCTTAGTTTTGGACAATAAAAACAAGTTCTTGATTCTAAAAACATAAAAATTGGTTTTTTATGATAATTTGCAAGCTGTATTGCTTCATCAAATTCATGTTGCCAATCTAAGCCTTTTTTCCATTCATCTTCTGCACTCAGGCACGACAACATAAGGAATAGAAGAAATAATAATTTTTTCATTTTTTACTACCTTTGTAAAATATAAGTGTTAATAGCGCACTTTTTTATACTCTATACTTTTTTATTCTAAAAAAAATTGATTTAAGTCAATAATGAAATAATTATAATTTTTTAGTATGAAAATTACAAATTGGCACTTTGGAAGCACTTTACTTTGTTAAACTTTTCAATAATTGGGTTTAGAGCCCAATAATTTAAAGGAGACGAGATGAAAAGCTTAGTGTGTAAAATTGCTAAGATTGCATTATTTGCATCGGTACTTTCATTTTCTACACTTTTTGGGGCTGAACACTCAAAAGGTATGGCAGAAATGGAAGCAGTATCTGGTGGTGACTCATGTATTAAATGTCATAAAGGCATAGAATCAATTAGAGATACCAAATCAGATATGATGCAACAAATAATGGCAATGGGCCAAGGCATTGGCGACACAGGGGGATGTGTTGTTTGTCATGGTGGTAATCCTGAAGACGGTACTGTAAAAGGTGCTCACAAAGGTGCTCCTGCAGGTCATGCAGGTGGATTAGCTGAGTTTGTTAGAGATCCAGGTTCTATGTGGGTTGCTGATAAAACATGTGGTATTTGTCATGCTGATACTGTGAAAAATACTATGAAGTCATTAATGATGACTGAAGCCGGTAAAATTCAAGGAAACATGCATACATGGGGAACATATGATACTAAAAAAGTTCAATATGCAAACTATGATGTAAAAGATGAAGATGGTAAAGAACCAGCTTGGGGAACAAAAGTTTATAAAGATTATATGCTTAAAATGATTGATAAATATCCTGATCAATTCCCAACTGAATTAAAACAACTTCCATTACCACCAAGTGGTCCAGAAGATTTCGCTGGTAAAACAGAGCAAGAAATCGGAGAAATGGCTTCTATTACTTACCAAAGATCTGATTGTCAGAGATGTCATATCGGTGTTAGAGGTAGAAAAGGTAGAGGTGACTGGAGAGGAATGGGATGTTCTGCTTGTCACATGCCTTATGGAAATGAAGGTATTTACGAAGGTAATGACCCAACTATTGATAAAAAAGAACATGGACATATGTTAGTACATATGATGCAAGGTTCAAGAGAAGCCAAAGTTAAAACACCATCTGGAATGGAATTTTCTGGTATTCACCCTGAAACTTGTAACTCTTGTCACAATAGAGGTAAAAGAATTGGTGTTTCTTACGTTGGTTTAATGGAACAACCTTATGGTTCTCCTTTAAATGAAGGTGGAAAATCTCAATCTAAACACCACGGTAAAAGATATAAACACATCAAAGAAGACTTACACTTTGAAGCTGGTATGACTTGTCAAGATTGTCACACTTCAGTTGATATGCATGGTGATGGTACATTATTTGGTACTACATTAGGTCAAGTTGAAATTGAATGTTCTGATTGTCACGGTACAAATGATAAATATCCATGGCAGTTAAAAGTTGGTTACGGTGAAAACTTCAAAATTGAAACTCCTGAAGGTCCAAGAGGTATGGCTACTGATTTACCATACTATATGACTCAAGGTACAGTTTATGATAAACAAGGTGGATATTTATTATCTACTAGAGGTAACCCTCTTGGAAACGTTGTAAAAGTTGAAAATAAAAATAAAGTAATTGTTCATTTAGCATCTGGTAAAGATCTAGAAGTTCCTTTATTAAAATACAAAGCTGATACAAAAACATATAAATCACAACAAGCACACGTTGCAATGGGTGAAATCAAAGCTCACATGGATAACTTAGAATGTTATGCTTGTCACTCTGATTGGGCACCACAATGTTATGGTTGTCACGTAAAAGTAGATTATACTCCTGGTAAATCTAAAATTGACTGGATTGCATCTGGTTCATCACACTTAAAAAATGGTGAAACTTCTGAGTCTGTTTTAGGAACAAAAGGTAAAAAACTATTTGGTAAACCTAGTGAAACTAGATCTTACTTAAGATGGGAAGACCCAATTTTAGGTATCAATGGTGAAGGACTTGTAACTCCTGTAATTCCTGGATGTCAAGTAACATTTACTGTAATTGGACCTGATGGAAAAACTCTTATCTTAAATAAACAAGCTAGAGTTCAAGATAATGGATCAACAGTTGCTGGTACTGATATGTCACCTGTTCAACCACATACAACTGGTAGAAAAGCTAGAACTTGTGAGTCTTGTCACTCTAATCCTAAAGCATTAGGTTATGGTATTCAAGATGGACAATTCTTACAAAAACAAGGTGAAGATTTATACATGGATCTTCAAGATTTAAAAACTGGTAAATTCGTTCCTAAAAACAAAACAGTTCAAATGAAAGGTATTCCAGGTATGGATTACGATTGGTCGCAAATCGTAACTAGAGATGGAAAACAACTTCAAACTGTTGGTTCTCACTGGCCTGATTCAAGACCTCTTGATCAAGACCAAAG
>DKNG01000007.1:17900-20010 GCA_002470185.1 Arcobacter sp. UBA7394
AACAAAGAAATTTGGGACAAATTAAACACAGACAAAAAACTAAACCTAAAAGAGCACATTGAAAAAATGCATGAAATGGCTACTAAAGCTGCTAAAGCAAAATAATAGTTCTTTTAAACAAATTTGGAAAGAGGAGAAATCCTCTTTTCATTAGTAATTTAACTTATGATAATTTCAAAAAATTATTATAATTTTGATTATTAATAAGGAAGGTATAAAATGAAAAATAAATTTTTAAGTAAAACAATTATCACATCATTAGTTGCATCAACTATATTATTAAGTGGGTGTAGTGAAGGTAAGTCAAAAGCAGAAGTTGTTGAGGAAAAACCAAAAGTAGCACAACAACAAACAGACGAAAAAGTAAAAGAAGTGCCAGAGAAAAAAATAGTTTACACTAAATATGACTCTGTGGTAGATGATGTATTTAAAGACATAGCAAAAATTGGTCCTGAGGGTAAATATATGTTATTAGTTTTTGGAACAAATACAGATCCATATACAGATAGATTAAAAGCTGATATTAAAAGCTCAAAAGAATTAACAGATAAATTGATGAATAATTTCTCATCATATTATTTAAAAGCCCATGAAAACAAGAGATTAAAACTATTCCATGAGGGTGACTATATGGATGTTGATACAAAAACTATGATTAATATCTATGCTGTTCAATCAACTCCTACACTAATCTTCACAGATAAAAATGGTAAAGCTGTAATTGTTGTACCTGGATATATGCCAGCAAAACAGTTCTTAGAAACTATTAATTTTATGGAAAGTAAAAAATGGGAAGGTAAAGATAGAAAGAATGGTGAAGTTTATGAAGCTTTAAAAAACCATTACATTAATAATGGTATTGATGTTAAAACAAAGGCTTAATTATGAAAAAGATTTTATTAGTACTTAGTTTATTTATGGTTTCTGTATTTGCTGACATATATAATGATGAAACTAGATTAATTGCCCAAGGTAAAGGGGTAATGTTTATTTTTGAGAGTAAATCATGTCCTTATTGTGAATTACTAAAAAAAGATTTTAAAGAAAATAAAGAGATGAAAGAGCTATCAAAAGGTTTTAATATCTATTTTATTAATCAAGACAATCAAAAAGATTATGTTGTTGGCAAAACAGAAAAGAAAGAAACAACTACAACATTAAGAATGGCATTTATGGCTAAAACAACTCCTAATATTGTGATGTTTGATAAAAAATGGAATAAAATTTTTCAACTACCAGGATATGCACATCCTGCTCAAATGATTACGTTTATGAAGTTTATTGATGGTTTACATAATGGCGATTATACTGCTAAAGATTGGCAAAAATACCTAAAAGATAATGGTGTTTCATAAAAAGGATTTTCAATGCAAAGAAGAGATTTTTTTAAACTTTCAATATTTGCAGCATCGATTTTAGTTTCTACTAAAATTGATGCTATTGCTTCTACTTCAACAAATAGTAAAACTAATATTCTTATTTTAGGTGGTGGTTTTGCAGGAATTAGTACAGCAAAATATCTAAAAGAATTAAACCCCAATCTAAATGTAACACTAATAGAAAAAAATCTTAATTTTATTTCATGTCCATTCTCAAATGGCTGGTTAGGTGGAATAAAAGATATTACTTTTGAATCTTTGAATTTTGATTACAATAGTTCAGTTATAAAATATAATTACAATTTTTTAAATGAAACGGTAGTAAATATCAACAGAGATAAAAAAGAAGTTATTACTAATAAAAGTGTAGTTAAATATGACTATATGATTATGGCTTTAGGGATTGATTATAATTATAAAAAGATATTCAAAAGAGATAAACAAAAAGCAAAAGAAGCCATGATTAAAGCTCCTGCGGGTTTAAAACCAGGAAGTGAAACAATAAGACTTAAAAAAATGATTACAGATTTTAAAGGTGGAAATTTTATATTAACACTTCCAAAATCTTCATACAAATGTCCCCCTGCTCCATACGAGCGAGCTTGTATGATTGCTAATTATTTCAAAGAAAATAAAATTGATGGTAAAGTTGTGATTATTGATCCTAGATCAAAACCAGCTTCAAAAGCAAAAGCATATTTGGAAGCTTTTTCTACAATATATAAAGACTA
>DKNG01000055.1:0-2142 GCA_002470185.1 Arcobacter sp. UBA7394
AGGTGTTATAGGAATTGTAGCGTCTAAACTTTCCCATGCATTTAAAAGACCAGCTTTTATCTTCTCTGTTAATAATGGGATAGCAAAAGGTAGCGCGAGAGCAAATGCAAATATCAATCTTCATACAATAATCACAAAAGCAAGTCATTTATTATTAGGTTTTGGTGGCCATAAAAATGCTGCTGGATTATCTATGAAAGAAGAGAACCTAGAAGAGTTCAAAAAAATTATAAATGAAGAATTAGAAGTATCAAAAAATGATTTACATATAGATCCTGTTACATTAGGTGAATTAGATGTAGCATCTGTTGATTTAGACTTCTTATCTATTATTGAACAATTTGAACCTTATGGATTAGGTAACCATAAACCAATTTTTAAAATCACTAATACTACTTTAGTAAAATGTGATTTAATTGGAAAAGATAAAAATCATTTGAAGTTAACACTTAATAGTGATGGAGTAATTTTTGAAGCATTAAAATTTAATGATTCAAATAATAAACTACCACAAAATTTTGATTTGATTATTTCAGTAAATAAAAATGAGTTCAGAGGAGAAGTTTCCCCTCAATTTTTAATTCAAGATATTTTATTATAAAACAATTCTTGGAGGTTGAGCAAAAACTCTTTTTGTTTCACCTTCAAGTTCTAATATCTCTTCATCAATTGCTGTTCGCTCAAAAGAGGAAGCAAGTATATATCCCGTTTCTATATCAATTAGTTTCAAGAATAGGTTTAAGCTTCTAGAAGTGATAGAGTAAGTCCCTACAACTGCATAAGAAGAGTTAGATACTTTATTAGAAACTATCTTGTTTCTATCTCTAATAAGTACATTAAAACCTTTTTTTCCTAATTGAAACTCTTTCCCAAATTCAATCTCTCTTACTACTATATTTAATGAAGCTAGCTCATCTTTTAAGATATTTGATAATAAAAATCCAAGTTGAGATTTGTTTTCTAATTTGTCTATGTTTACAAAATCAGATACTAAAACTATTTCATCCATAGCTATTGTGTCATTTATTTTATTAGCAGATTTATCTACAAGTTTCGCAACTAATGATTGAAAATCATTTGTTCCATTAATAGGGTTTTTATGATATGAACATGAAGATAAAAATAGAGTTAAAAAACTTAAGAAAAGAAAAAATCTTAAGTTTTTAAATAAGGGTGAATTCATTGGGTTTATTGTTCTTTAACGATATTGATTGTTCTTGAAGGTTTACAATCTCCAAATAAGATACAATCATTCATTCTTCCATGCACATAAGTAGATCTAGCACTTGTAATAATCTTACCAGTGATATTATCAATAACTCTTGCATTTAAAATAATCTTTTTATATTGTCTTGAATAAGTTCCTACAACAACATAAGTATTAGGAGTTCTTCCTTTTAATTCTCTAACTTTTCTAGTTATGAAATATTCACCTTCATCATTTACAGAAACAGCTAACTGTCCTCTAAACTCAATGATATTAAAACCTCTGTTAGATAATTCATTAATCATACTCTCACTAATAACTCTACCAAATTCAGTTGTTTTCTTAAACTGGTCAAGTCTTACAAACGATGTAATAATTACAGGTTTGTTAGTTGCCATTTTTTGGTTTCTCATCATTTGAGTGGCAAGAGAGTTAATTGTACCTTCAAGAGAGTATTGAGTTGTTACATTGTTCTCTTGGTCATTTGCAATTCTCATGTACTCTTTTGTAACTTGTACATTTTTATTGCTATTTGATAAATGAGAATTATTTCCATAATTCTTTTTAGAAGAAGTATTAGTTTTATTTTCACTTTTAACAGCTTGATCCATTCCATCTTCTTGAATAATAGTTTGATGGATTTGACATCCGGCAAATAACATAGCTACCATAGCTACTAAACAAGTCTTAGTAAAAGTTTTAAACATAAAATTCCCCTTAATATAATTCTTTAGATTTTATTTAAAATTAGCTTATATACTCTTGAAAAATAATTTATCAATGCCTTTTAACCACTTTTTTATATAATAATAAAAATAAAAGGATAAATAATGGCAAAACTTGTAATTCCTATTTCAAATGGCTTTGAAGAAATTGAAGCGATTTCTATCATAGATATTTGTAGACGGGCACAAATTGAAGTGACAATTGCAGCC
>DKNG01000055.1:2262-2640 GCA_002470185.1 Arcobacter sp. UBA7394
ATGATTGTTTTACCAGGTGGTTTACCAAATGCTTTTACTTTGGCAAAAAGCGAAAAAATAATTGAATTATTAAAACAATTTAAAGAAAAAAATAAAAATATTGGTGCAATATGTGCAGCTCCATTTGCTTTACACACAGCAGATGTTTTAAATACAAACTATACTTGTTATCCATCTTTTGAAGAAAAAATTAGATTAGATGGTTACCGAAACAGTGACCACTTTGTTATTGATGAGAATGTGATTACATCAAGAGGTCCAGCAACAGCCATGAGTTTTGCATTACAAATAGTAGAAATACTTAAAGATAAAGAAACTTCTATGAAAATCAAAAAAGAGATTCTAGCCTAAGCTAGCCTCTTTTTTATTTCATATCAA
>DKNG01000166.1:0-123 GCA_002470185.1 Arcobacter sp. UBA7394
TTTGGAGATATTCAGTACTTTACTACAATGTTTAAAGTTGATGGAATTGGAGATGGAATTAGTGATTATTTAGATAATACTTTGTTCTTTGCTTCTTATGCACAAAGTAAAACTTCTCCAGAT
>DKNG01000166.1:242-7148 GCA_002470185.1 Arcobacter sp. UBA7394
GATCCTGATAATTCAAAAATTGGATTTGAATGGAATAAAGGTAGTAAATACTGGAGACCAATGACTTATGGTGAAGATACAATGGCAGGTTCAAAAATCGCAGCTCGTGGTCAAGCATGGGAAGTATATAGACATCAACAATTAACAAAAGCTTTAAGTTTTACTATGAGCTATTTATATATAGATTATGATTACACGGGAAGTAATGGCTTCTTTGGAGACTTTGGTAATCCAAGTAGTACAAGTTCAGCTCAAGCTGCTAATGCAGTTAGTGAAGCACAAGATGTAAAAGCATATATGAGATATAAATTTTAATAGAAAGGGGTTAAATCCTCTTTTTATTTAAAAGAATATCTATCTAATTTATAAATAATTCTCTCTGCAAGTTCTATCATAGATATATTTAATTGTTTAAAATCTTCATTTTTAATACCTACTAAAAACTCATCATAGACGTGTGAATATGGATAAATTGTAAAATAAATATACTCTTTAGATTTTGATTCTTTATTTAGTTCTTTAAACCATAAAGCTAATAATGAAAAATATAACATTGAAGGGTTAAACGATTTTAAAACTTCTAACTCTTTTGATATCTCTTTATTTATAAAATTATAAGAGTCTAAAATAGCTTTGATCCTATAATGTTTTCTATTCTCTAAATAGTATTCATTAGGAAAAGTCACATTAGTAATCTGTTTTAACATATCATCACTAATAGAATTAAACTTTGACATCACTTCTTTATCGACATTGTAAATTTGAATATCTTCTTTATCTTTATATGAATAAATCAGATCTTTACAAAACAATAATAAGCTTTCCGTTTTTATCTTTGATAGGTTTAAAATCATACATTATTGTAACAAAATTTTATTAAATTATGTCATATCTGATTTAGTTTAAGTCTCTTTGCGATAAAATAAGCTAAATTTAATAAAACATATTAAGAAAAAAGGAAATTATTGGAACCGATTGGTGTATTAAATGATGGTCAAATATACGACCTTCAAACTGCTGAAGCTTTGAACATCCAAGGTGATGTTATTAAAGCTGACAACTCTGCTGAGTCCTTAGAAATTCTAAGACATTCATGTGCTCACATGATGGCACAAGCCATTAAAGAGCTTTATCCTGATGCTAAATTTTTTGTAGGACCTGTAGTAACCGAAGGTTTTTACTATGATTTTAAAGTAGACGCAAAAATATCAGATGAAGACTTACCTGCAATTGAAAAGAAAATGAAAGAGATTGCAAACAGAAAGCTTAAAATCGAAAGATATGAGACTACTAGAGATGAAATTCTTACAAAATTTGCTGATGATGAATTAAAACAAGCTGTTTTATCAAGAATTACTGATGATACATTAACTATGTATAAGCAAGGTGATTTCGAAGACTTATGTAGAGGTCCTCACTTACCAACAACTGGTATGATTAGAGCATTTAAACTAGTAAGAGTAGCGGGAGCTTATCTTGGTGGTGATGAAGAAAATGAAATGATTACTAGAATCTATGGTATTGCTTTCTTTGATAAAAACGAACTTAACGATTACGTTAGAATGTTACAAGAAGCTAAAAAAAGAGATCACAGAAAATTAGGAACTGAATTAGAACTATTCACATTTAATGAAGATGTGGGTGCTGGTTTACCATTATGGTTACCAAACGGTTCTAGATTAAGATCTAAATTAGAGCATCTTTTATACAAAGCACATAGAGTTAGAGGTTATGAGCCAGTAAGAGGTCCAGAGATGTTAAAATCTGATATGTGGAAGATTTCTGGTCACTACCAAAATTATAAAGAAAATATGTACTTTACAGAAATTGACGAACAAGAGTATGGGATTAAACCTATGAACTGTGTTGGTCACATTCAAATCTTTAAAAATGATTTAGTTTCATATAAAGATTTACCTAAGAAGTTATTTGAATATGGTGTAGTTCATAGACATGAAATGTCAGGAGCAATGCACGGATTATTTAGAGTAAGAGAATTCACTCAAGATGATGCACATATTTTCTGTACTCAAGACCAAGTAAAAGATGTAATTATTGATGTATTAGAGTTTGTTGATTCATTAATGAAACAATTCGATTTCAAATATGAAATGGAAGTTTCAACTAAACCTAAAAAAGCAATCGGTGATGACAAATTCTGGGAAATGACTACAAAAGGTATCATGGATGCCTTAGATTCAGAGAACTTACCATATGGAATTGATGAAGGTGGTGGAGCATTCTACGGTCCTAAAATCGATATCAAAATCCTTGATGCTATTGGAAGAAAATGGCAATGTGGTACTGTTCAAGTAGATATGAACTTACCAGAGAGATTTGAAGTTGAATATATCAATGCTGAAGGTGCTAAAGAGCAACCAGTAATGATTCACAGAGCAATCTTAGGATCGTTTGAGAGATTCATCGGTATTTTAACTGAGCACTGCGCTGGGGAATTCCCATTTGTTATTGCACCAACTCAAGTAATTTTTGTACCAATTGCTGATACTCATGTTGAGTATGCAAAAGATTTACAAAAAGAGTTAACTTATAATGAAATGGATTCAAAAATCTTTGATATGAATGAGTCACTAAACAAAAGAATTAGAATGGCTGAAAAACAAAGAGTACCAATGATCGTTGTTGTTGGTGATGAAGAAGTTGCAAATCAAACAATTGCATTAAGAGACAGAAGAAAAAGAGAACAATCAAATATGAGCAGAGCGGAATTTTTCACAATGCTTAATCAAATTAACACAGGGAGCAGAATTTGAGTACTAGAGGGCCAAAAAAACCAGAAGCAATCATGAATGACATGATTACAGCTAAAGAAGTAAGATGTATGGGAGATGATGGTACTAACTACGGTATCATCTCAACAAGAGAAGCACAATCAACTGCAGATGATTTAGGATTAGATTTAGTTTTAATCGCGCCAGATGGTAAACCACCAGTAGCAAAAATCATGGATTATGGTAAATTTAAATACCAACAAGAAAAAAAGAAAAAAGAAGCTAAGAAAAAACAAAAAGTTATCGAAGTTAAAGAGATTAAACTTTCTGTGAAAATTGCTGAAAATGATGTTAACTACAAAGTTAAACATGCAATTGAATTCTTAGAAGCTGGAAAACACGTTAAATTTAGAGTATTCTTAAAAGGTAGAGAAATGGCTCACCCAGAAGCTGGTGTAGAAGTTCTTAAAAGAGTTTGGCCAATGATCGAAGAAATCGGTGTAATGGACAAACAACCTAAGTTAGAAGGAAGATACGTAAATATGTACGTTGTTCCTAAAAACGAACATCACAAAAACTAATTTATATTAGTACTTTTCAGAAGAGAATTTTTCTCTTCTGCTCTCAATAAACAATTCCCCTTAAACATATCTTAAGTAATTTTTAAGTAAAATCACGAACTTTTTCATTAAATTGAAAATGCAAATTTTATAGGAGGATTCTTCCAATGCCAAAGATGAAGACTAATAGTGGTGCTTTAAAGAGATTTAAAGTGAAGAAAAATGGTTCTATCAAAAGAGGATCAGCTTACAGAAGCCACATCTTAACTAAAATGACACAGAAGAGAAAAAGAAACCTTAGAGGTCCAAAAACTGTTGCAGCAGTAGACGCTACAAGAGTTAAAAGAATGTTAAACAAAGCGTAATTATTTAGCTTTACTAAATAGTTTGTCCCTCCACTTATAGTGGACAAGTTCAACGAATTCGTTGACACCTAATATTAACAATATAATATACGGTAAAGGAAAGAAATGCCTAGAGTAAAAACTGGTGTAGTAAGAAGAAGAAGACATAAGAAAGTTTTAAAAGCCGCTAGAGGATTTTTTAGTGGTAGAAGTAAGCACTTTAGAAAGGCCAAAGAGCAATTAGAACACTCAATGGTATATGCTTACAGAGATAGAAGACAAAAGAAAAGAGATATTAGAAAGCTTTGGATTGTAAGAATCAATGCAGCTTGTAGATTAAATGATATTAACTACTCAAGATTCATGAACGGTATGAAATTATCTGGAATTGAATTAGACAGAAAAATCTTAGCTGATATGGCTATGAATGATTCTGCTGCATTCGCTTCATTAGTTGTTAAAGCTAAAGAAGCATTAAACTAATAAATTTGCAATAAATTAAAAAAAAGGTTCAAAGTTTTACTTTGAACCTTTTTTTATGCCTAATAATTATTTATTCAATTGGTTCATTAACCTCAATCTTACAATCATTACCCTTACAATCGATATTTGCGTCAAAATAATAGATTTCTGATACATCATATTTTTCATCTTTCAGTTTTGCCCATGCCTCTGTAGATCTTCCACCTGCAGTACAATTAAATACAATAGTTTTATCTTTTGGTAATTTTAAATATAACTCTTTAGCAGATAATTTTTCTGCTTCGATATTAATTGCACCTTTTAAATGACCAACTATAAACTCATCTGGAGCTGTTACATCTACAATCTGTACATAGCTTGGAATCTTACCTTCTCTAATTAGTTTTAAAAACCATTCTCCATCTACAGTTCCTTCATCAGCTCCTAATTTTAAACCATTTTTAGAAAATTTACTTTTTTCTTCATCTTTTTTTATTATAGTTTTTACAGCTGATTTTGTTGTAGATAGGCCTTCTTTTTTCCATTGAGGAAGTCCACCTGCATAAACAGCAACATTTTTATAAGATAAATCTACTAATTTATTCGCAAGCTTATGAGATTTCCCACATGCATATCCACCGCAAAATACAATGATTTTTTCATTTTTATTTATTGGAAATCTACCTATTAATTCATTAAGTTTTGTATCAGGAATTCCAATAGAACCAGCTATAGTTTCTTCCATAAACTTTTTGTAAGGTCTTGCATCTACAATTAAAGCAGAGTTTTTTTCTTGTGCAACTTTCACTACATGTGTTGAAACCTCTTTATATGATCTTTTAATCCATTCCGGTTCCCCAGCTTGATAAAGTTTTATATTTGTAAAACCTTTTTTCATAAGCATTGCTGCAACTTTTGGTGATTTAGCACATTTCCATCCACCACAATAAACAATTATTTCTTTATTCTTATTAACACCAGATAGTTGTTGATAATACTGCTCAAATTCAGTATCAGGAATATTAATACTTGAAGGAATAGCACTTTTTAAATATTTAGCATTAGGTCTAGCATCAATTAATATTGCCTTTGCACTTTTTTTTGTTCCTTTTCCAATAACATTTTTTGTATACTTGAAATCTACAATTTTCAACTTATGTTTGTTTATTAAAGCTTGAACTTTTGCACTTGGTGCTACTGCCTGACTAACTGATGTTGTAGCATTTGCTGATAACATTAACGAACTTGATAATACAAGTGATATTAAAAAAAATTTCATTTTCATCTTTCTGCCTTTTTATACTTTTCCAGATAACATTCCATATTGAGTCATAGGTTTTAAAATATATGATTTTAAAATCCACCAAATATATCTCTCTTGTGTTGGGTCTAATGGAAATGAAGGTGTTGGTTTCATTGACCAATCAAACTCAGCTAACATAACTTTTCCTATATCAGTTATAATAGGGCAAACTGTATATCCATCGTATTTTGATGGCATTTCTTTGCCTTCCATACTAGCAATCAAGTTATCACATAGTACTTTATATTGCTTTCTTACACTTCCCCCTGTTTTACCTAAAGGAATAGCTGCTATATCACCTAGTGAAAAGATATTTTTAAATTTCACATGTTGTAAAGTTTCCTTATTCACAGGAACCCAACCTTTTCTTGAACCAATCTGTGAATTTGCAATTTCAGAAGCTGCTTTCATTGGTGGAGCTATATGTAGAAAGTCATATGGAACTTCAACTTTTTGATGTTTAGTAATCATATCGTACTCTTCTATATCTTCATCATATTCACCTTTTTCTTGCCAAAAATTATCAAAAGTAGCTATTTTATTTTTTAGATCAACTTCTTGCAAATTATGTTGAAGTTTATATTTCATATCTCTTGCTTTAAACTGTTTTATTATTGCACTTTCATACTCTTTAACTGAAAACATCTTCCCTGAATTTGCATAAAAAGTCATATTTACATTATCTCTTACTGCTTCCTCATTTAATCTTGCATTCATTAAATACATAATCTTTTTTGGTGCTCCACCACATTTAACCGCAGTATTTGGATGAGTAAAAACAGCTTTTAGTTTTTTACCAGTTTTAGCTTCTTCAATTAGTTTTTGCATATTTTTCCAAGTTTGTACAGCACCATCCATATTATATATACTGCTAACACCTGTATTTGACAATACCTCATTCATTTGCTTAGAGTCTTCACTTGTATAAACATCACCAATTTCTTCAAGGCCTTTAATTTTAGTAAAATCTAAAACAAGTCCAGCAGCTATAACTAAGAAGTCATATTTAATAGTTTTACCACTTGAAATAAGCAACTTATTATTTTGAGGATCAAACTCAACTGCTTTATCTTTTATAAGAGTTATTTCTTTGGGTAAGAAATCTTTTGTGCTATACATAACATCTTTTTTTTCATATAACCCAGCCCCAATAAATGTATTTCCTGGTTGATATGAAACTGAATTCTCATTTGGTTCTATTATTGTAATATTTGGAGATGAAAGACTATTTGATAAACGAGCAGCAGTTGCAATACCTGATAAGCCTCCACCTACAATAACAATCTTAGCTTTTGCATCACTTGCATTTACAGTAGTCGAAGCATTCATTTCATTATTTAGAAAAAGTAAGCCACCACTTAAACCAAGTAATTTAATTGCTTCTCTTCTTGAAAGTCCACTTTTAATCAATTCATCTTCAAACTCTTTTAGAATTTTTTTATCTTTCATTTTACCCTCCTTATATATACTCTTCTAATATTATTATATTACAATTTATTTATATA
>DKNG01000166.1:7196-20219 GCA_002470185.1 Arcobacter sp. UBA7394
TTATTTATATAAAACAATAATATTATTATTTTATATTCATTTGATTACAACTTATCTACATTTGAGGCAGTAAAGACACTATTTTATGGCGCATATGTAGTTTTATCTTTGATATAAGGAAGAAGAATAATATTTATAATTAAATTTTATAAATATTATTTTATGATATTTTTTTTGAAGAATTTTATTAATAATCTAGGAAGCAGTAAAATTATATATATAAATAAAACGAATATAAATGGATGGGAAAAACCAAAGCCGTAAGCACCTGATTTTTCTAAATTTAACATATGCTCAATAGGCGTACTTAACCATTGTTCATAATGCATAATAAAAGACAATATTAAAAATATTGAGATTAAAGTTAAAATTTCTTTTTTCATATTTTCACTTAAATCTAAGCAGATGCTTAGATTTATTATTATGCTTTTCCTGATAACATTCCATGCATAGTCATTGGTTTTAATAAATAAACTTTCATTAACCACCAAATATATCTCTCTTGTGTAGGATCTAAAGGAAATGATGGAGTTGGTTTTTTAGTCCAGTCAAACTCAGCTAACATAACTTTACCAATATCAGTAATTAAGGGACAAACAGTATAACCAGCATATTTAGCTTTTAACTCTTTTCCTTCCATTGCAGACACTAAGTTATCTACAAGGACTTTATATTGCTTTCTAACACTTCCACCTGTTTTCCCCATAGGAACAGCAGCAATGTCTCCAATGGCAAAAATATTATCAAATTTAACATGTTGTAATGTTTCTTTATCAACTGGAATCCAACCTTTTCTTGAACCAATAGGAGAGTTTCCAATTTCATCTGGTGCTTTCATTGGTGGTGTAATATGCATAAAGTCAAAAGGTACTTCTACATCTAAATGTTTTTTAACAATATCGTACTCTTCGATATCCTCATCATACTCACCTTTTTCTTCCCAGTGCTTATCAAAAGTTGCAATCTTTTTTTCTAAATCCACACCAGTTAGATTATGATTATAATTCCATTTCATTTCTCTTTGTTCAAACTGCTTTACTATTGCATCGTGATACTCTGGAACTCCAAACATACTTCCACCATTTGGATAGAATGTTAATTCAGCATTATGTCTAACACCTGCTTCTTCTAATCTAGAATTTGCAAGATACATAATCTTCTTAGGTGCACCACCACATTTAATAGATGTATTTGGATGAGTAAAAATACCTTTTACTTTTTGACCACTTTTTGCTTGTTCAATGAACTTTTGCATAGCTGACCAAGTTGCTACTGCTGAATCTGTATTATAAATAGAACAAACTCCAGAATCACCAAAAGCATCAGTAATCTTTTTTGCATCACCTAAACTGTAAGCTTCACCAACATCTTCTAAGCCTTTGATTCTTCCAAAATCCAGTTTTAATCCAGCAGCAACAATTAGAAAATCATAAGTTACAGTTTTTCCTGATTCTAAAGTTACACTATTATTTTTAGGATTAAACTCAACAGCTTTATCTTTAATAAGTTTAGTTCCACTTGGTACATAATCTTTTGTATCATACATTACATCAGATTTTTCATATATTCCTGCACCAATTAGAGTATTACCAGGTTGATAAGATACAGATTTTGGATTTGGTTCAATTATTGTAATATCTGGATTACTTAATGTATTTGAAAGTCTAGCAGCAGTAGAGATTCCAGCTAAACCTCCACCAATAATTAAGATTTTACCTTTTGCTTCACTGGCATTTGCAGTAGTTGCAGCTTGAGCTTGAGTATCACCCATTAAAAATGCAGCTGAACCTAAACCAGCAAGTTTAAAAGCATCTCTTCTTGAGATACCAGACTTTTTGATCTCTTGGTCAACTAAACCTAAAGCTTTGTCTAATTCTATTTTTGACATCTAACTTCCTTTTACAATTATTAATTTTACTTATTTATGTATATAGCGCAAGAATAGCAAAAAACAAATAAATTAAGACTTATAAGTTATGGTTATTATGTAATATTAGTTATTAGTTAAACTTATAATTTTCAAAGCTTTATTATATTCATCTTTATCATTTAAGTTAATAAACTCCCCATTTTCAGGTAGTTTGATTATATTAGTATTATTTTGTTTTAATAAATATCCTACTTTATGTATATCATTTGACAACATTTTAGTAATAGAATTTCTTATACTTGATGAAAATACTCCACATAAATTATGGATTCTTTCTGTTTGTGCTACAGTTATATCATAATCATTAGAAGAATTAATAATTTTATTTATAGTATCAATACTAACTAAAGGTGTATCAACTGTAATTATAAATATTTTTTGGTTTTCAAATTTTTTAATTATTGTATCTAAAGCAACAAGAGGAGAAAAAACTTCACCTTCATCTAAAATTAGTGATGATTCATCTTCTAAAAAATCAAATTTGTTTATCTTTGAAGATATATATAGTTCTTTGAAATAAGGTTTTAATCTATCGTATTGATATTGAGTTAGAGAGTTTGAATGATCAAAGGGAAGAAGAGATTTATCTTCTCCCATCCTTGAACTTCTACCACCACATAAAATTACACAAGGTATATTAAATGTAGTTGGCATAATTATAAACCTCTAGGATCTGTAATGTATCCAGAGATTGCAGATGCAGCAGCAACTGCACTATTAGCTAAATAGATTTTAGAAGATCTAGAACCCATTCTACCAACAAAGTTTCTGTTAGTTGTAGAGATACATACTTCATCATCTCCAAGGATTCCCATATATCCACCTAAACATGCTCCACAAGTAGGATTAGATACAACTGCACCAGCATCAACTAATGTGTCAATATAACCTAATTTTGTTGCATCTCTAAGAATTTTTTGAGTTCCTGGAGTTAAAATAAGTCTTACATGTCTTGCAACTTTTTGTCCACCTAAAATTTCAGCAGCAACTTTAAAGTCAGATAATCTACCATTTGTACAAGAACCAATAAATACTTGGTCAACTCTAATTTCATCTGCAACAGCTTGGTTTACAGAGTGTCCATTAGATGGTAAGAATGGATAAGCAATAACAGGATCTAAAGCTTCAACATCAATTTCAATTACTTGACAGTATGCCGCATCTTCATCTGAATAATGAATTTTTGGTTCAGCTCTTAAAGAATCTCTTGTATCTAAAAACTCTTTTGTAATTTCATCGTAAGCAACAATACCATTTTTAGCACCTGCTTCAATTGCCATATTACATAATGAGAATCTATCATCCATAGATAAGTATTGAATAGTATCACCAGTGAATTCTAAAGCTTTGTATAAAGCTCCATCAACACCTAAAATTCTAATAATTTCTAAAATTAAATCTTTTCCAGTTACGTGCTCACCTGGCTTACCTTTGAATACAACTTTAATTGATTCAGGAACTTTAAACCAGTTTCCACCAGTAATCATACCAAATGAAATATCAGTAGAACCCATACCTGTTGAGAAGGCACCTAAAGCACCGTGTGTACATGTATGTGAATCAGCACCAATAATAACATCACCAGGTAAAACTAAACCTTTCTCTGGTAATAATGCATGTTCAATACCCATATCTTTTTCATCAAAGAAATATTTTAAATCATGTTTCATTGCAAAATCTCTAGAGATTTTAGCTTGATTTGCAGATGCAATATCTTTAGCTGGAATAAAGTGATCAAGTACAATTGCAAAACCTTCTGGATTTGCTAATTTAGTATAACCACCCTCTTCGAATGCTCTAATAGAAATTGGAGTTGTAATATCATTACCAATTACCATATCAATTGGACTTCTTACAATCTCACCTGCGTAAACTTCTTTACCTACGTGTTCACTAAAAATCTTTTCTGTTATCGTTTGACCCATATTATATTCTTCCTATAGTTTTATATAATTTTTTGCGATTATATCTAAATTTAAGTTAAGCTCCCAAATTTGGAATCTATTTATTTTCTTTTTTTTCTTTTCGCGATTGTTTTATTTGCATATAAATTATGATTACAACTGCAGTATCAATAATTACATCCGCAAGGTTAAAAATTGCAAATTCAAAACCATAATGCCAGTAAAAATAGTCAACAACTCCCCCATAAGTAAATCTATCTAAAATATTAGATAAACCCCCAGCATATAATAAAGCAATAGGAATATAATAATCCCTAAATATGTCTTTATTATTAAATAAGTATATTGATGCACCTAAAACAATAGTTAACTGAATATATTTTAAATATTCAGCTAAAAATGAGAACATTGAAAAAGCAACCCCATAATTGTACGCCAATTGCAATGACATATATGGACCTTCCACATTCCAATCGAAATGTGCAAATCCATATTTTACGGCTTGATCAATGACAAATAAAATAGCAACTATAATTATTGCTATATTAAGTTTTTTTTTCATAGAGCTTTTTTGAAGAATTCTACTAACTCTTCCATACCTTTTTCTACTACTTTTTTATCTTGACCTTCAAGTAAAAGTCTGATTTTATTCTCAGTTCCTGAGTATCTTATTAGATCTCTTAATCCTCTAGCTCTTAATGACTCAACTAGAGCATCTAAACCTTCAATATCTTCTAATGGTTTTTTCTCATTTACTTTCATATTATGTAAAATTTGAGGATATAAATCAAAAGCATTTAATACTTCACTTGCAGGTTTTCCAGATTTTAAAACTAATGCTAAAACTTGTAGTGCAGATGCTAATCCATCTCCAGTTTTTGCCGCATCAGAGAAAATAATATGTCCACTTTGTTCCCCACCGAAGTTAATGTCTTCATTATGCATAACTTCTAGAACATATTTATCCCCAACATTAGATCTATGTAAAGCAATATTATCTTCATTTAAATAATCTTCTAAAGCTTTATTAGACATAACTGTAGCAACACAAGCTTGCCCTTTTAATAAGTTTTCATCATTTAAATATTTACATAAAGCACCAATTAGTTTATCACCATCAACTACTTCACCTTTTTCGTCAATAACAACAAGTCTATCAGCATCACCATCTAGTGCTAACCCAATATCAGCTCTATATTCTTTAACTAATTTCCCCACATTTTCTGGGTGCATTGCTCCACAATTTTCATTGATATTAAATCCATCAGGCTTATCGTTGATAGTAATAATATCAGCGCCAAGTTCTGCTAAAATTGTTGGACCAACTTTGTACGCAGCACCATTAGCACAGTCAAGAACAATTCTTAAACCTTTTAGTGTTAAATCTCTTGGGAATGAGCTTTTAATAGAAACAATATACCGCCCAATTACATCATCAATTCTTTTTGAAGAACCAATATGCTTACCAGTTAATTGTTCACTTGTTAAAAGTTCTTCATTGTGGAAAATCTCTTCAATTTTCTTTTCACAATTAACACCTAGTTTATTACCATGGTTATCAAAAAACTTGATTCCATTGTCTTCATAAGGATTGTGAGAAGCTGAAATCATAATACCAGCATCACATCTCATAGATTCTGTTAAATATGCAATTGCAGGTGTAGGCATAGGACCTATTTGAATTACATCATAACCAACAGCTGTAAGACCACTTACAAGAGCATTCTCGATCATGTATCCACTTCTTCTTGTATCTTTACCTACAAGAATCTTTTTAGTAGTAGAATGCTTTCTAAAATATATCCCCGCAGCCATAGCTAATTTCAATACAGTCATTGCATCTAAAAAATCTCCGGCCTTACCTCTTACTCCGTCAGTTCCAAATAGCTTCATTAAATCTTCCTAAAATTAAACTAAGTTTAAGTTATTTTAGATAACATTCTACCCTTAAAAATTTTACAAAGAGGTTAAATAATCATGGCAAATCACAAATCTGCTGAAAAAAGAGCTAGACAAACTGTAGTAAAGACTGAAAGAAATAGATTTTACAAAACAAGAATTAAAAATGTTATCAAAAACGTATTAGCTGCTGTTGAAGCTGCTGACAAAGACGCTGCAACAACTGCAATGACTGCTGCTAACAAAACTATTCACCATTGTGTATCTAAAGGTATCCTTAAAAAAGGTAACGCTGCTAGAAAAGTTTCTAGATTACAAACAAAAGTTAACGCTATATAGTAAGTAAATCTACTTTATAGATATAATATGATTCAAGACAAATTACAACCCTTTATCAATAGGTATAATGAGATTAATGATCTGTTAATCTCACCTGATATCACAAGTGATATTAAAAGAATGACTGATCTTTCAAAAGAACAGTCAAGCATAGAACCGATTGTTAATAAGGCTAAAGAGTATATTCAAGTTGTAGAAGATATAGAAGAGAATAAAATGCTTCTAGATGATGATGAACTTGGAGAACTTGCTAAAGAAGAACTAAAAGAATTAGAAACAAGAAAACCTGAACTTGAGGAAGAAATTAAATTTTTAATGATTCCTAAAGACCCTAATGATGATAAAAATATCTACTTAGAGTTAAGAGCTGGGGCTGGTGGTGATGAAGCTGCTATTTTTGTTGGCGATTTATTTAGAGCTTATCTTAAGTATGCTGAAAACAATAGTTGGAAAGTTGAAATAATGAACACTAATGAAAGTGAGTCAGGCGGTTACAAAGAAGTTGTAATTTTGGTTAAAGGTGACCATGTATTCTCAAAGCTTAAATTTGAGGGTGGTACACACAGAGTACAAAGAGTTCCTGCAACTGAATCACAAGGTAGAGTTCATACATCAGCAATTACAGTAGCAGTAATGCCTGAAGTTGATGATGTAGAAGTTGAAATTGATCCTAATGATCTAAAAATTGATGTTATGAGAGCCAGTGGAAATGGTGGTCAATCTGTAAATACTACAGACTCGGCTGTTAGAATCACTCATATTCCTACTGGACTTGTAGTAACAAATCAAGACCAGAAATCGCAGCACAAGAATAAAGACAAAGCAATGAAAGTACTTAAAGCTAGACTTTATGACATTCAAATGCAAGAAAAAATGGCTAAAGAAGGTGCGGATAGAAAAGAGCAAGTTGGAACTGGTGATAGAAGTGGAAGAATTAGAACTTATAATTATCCACAAGGTAGAATCAGTGACCACAGAATCAATCTAACTTTATACAGATTAGATGCTATCATGAATGACGGTCTATTTGATGAAGTAATTGATCCTCTTATTGCTGATCATCAAGCAAAACTAATTGAGGCAAATGGATTATAATCCATTTGTTTTAATTACACATGTCTCAAAATATGCTTGAACTTAATAAAACTTACACTCACTACAAAAACAAACAAAAATACATCACTATAAATTTTTGCAAAATCCAAGAAAATGACATTTGGGTTAAAGCAGTAATCTATAAACCTGATGATTGTGAAGAATTATTTGTAAGAGAATACAAAGAATTCCAAGAAAAATTCCAAATTTTAAACTAATATTTTCTAACCTACATATTAAACACTTACTACAAATACCAGAAAATCAAACTTTACACATAAGATAAATTTATTCATTACTTAATCATTTATAGGTAACCGAAATGTAACCAATAAATATTAAACTTTCACCATATAAAATATTTACGGAGAAATTAAAAAATGAAAAAAACAACAATCGCTTTATTAGCATCTGCTGCTTTAACTGTATCTTTAAGTGCTAGAGACCAAATCAAAATCGTTGGTTCTTCAACTGTATATCCATTCGCATCTTCTGTTGCTGAAGAATTAGGAGCAACTTCTAAGTTCCCAACTCCTGTAGTTGAATCTACTGGTTCAGGTGGTGGTATGAAATTATTTTGTGCTGGTAATGGATTAAATACTCCTGATATTACTAATGCATCAAGAAGAATGAAAGCTAAAGAATTTAAAATGTGTGAAAAAAATGGAGTAACTGATATTACTGAATCTGTAATTGGTTATGATGGTATTGCATTTGCACAATCTAAATCTAACATGGATTTTGATATTTCAAGAGAACACTTAGCATTAGCAGTAGCTAAAGAAGTACCTTCTAAAGATGGTAAGAAATTAATTGCTAACCCATACAAAAAATGGTCAGACATTGATGCTTCTTTACCAAATAGAGAAATTGTTGTTTATGGACCACCAAAATCTTCAGGAACTAGAGATGCATTCGAAGAATTAGTAATGCAAAAAACATTCAAAAAATTACCAGTTTATACTGATATTTATAAAGCTGACAAAAAAGCTAACAAAAAATACAAAAAATATTCTGTAGTTAGAACTGATGGTGTTTATGTTGAATCTGGTGAAAATGATAACTTAATCGTTCAAAAATTAGATAAAAATAAAAATGCATTTGGTGTATTTGGATTCTCTTTCTTAGTTGAAAATGATGATATGATTAAAGGTGCTACAATTAATGGTGTTAAACCAACTCCATCAAATATTTCATCTTCTAAATACCCAGTATCTAGATCATTATTCTTCTACATCAAAAACTCTCATAAAAAAGACGTTCCTGCAATGAACAAATATGTAAACTTATTTATGTCTGAGAAGATGATTGGTAAAGAAGGTATCTTAGGTGAAATTGGACTTATAGCTTTACCAGATGCAGCAAGAAATGCAATTAGATCTTCTGTTTCAAAAAGTACTAAACTTACTTTATCTGACTTAAAAAAACACTAATTAACCCTTAAGAAGAGGAATGCTTCCCCTCTTCTTAAAGTAGCCTTACTCATGGATTTTTATCTATTTACGCGAACGAATAGGTAAAAATCCATAAGTAAGGTTACTTCCATTCTTAGGATACACATGACAAAAAAATGGACAAAAATTCTTGAAAAGTTAGATTATGCTTTTCAACCTATTATTCACTCACACTCTGGTAAAATATTTGCAGTAGAAGCTCTTATTCGAAATGTTCATAAAACTGATTATCTAAGTAATATCCAAAGTTTATTTGACCTAGCTTTTGAAGAAGATATTCTCTATGAAGTTGATTTAGTCTTAAGAGAAATGGCTATTAAAAAATTTGCAGGAATTAAAATTGAAAACCTAAGACTTTTTTACAATCTTGATAATAGAATTATCTATAATAAAAACTATTCAGAAGGTAATACTTCTAAAATTCTACAAAAATACAATCTTCCAAAAAGTTCTATCTGTTTTGAATTAAGTGAAAAAGGTACAACAATAGAGCAAAATGCCTTATCTACAATGATTCAAAACTACAAAAAAAGTGGTTATCAAATAGCCATTGATGATTTTGGAATTGGGGTATCTGGATTAAAACTTTTATACTTTTCAGAAGCACATATAATCAAACTAGATCGATTCTTTATTTCTAATATTGATTCAGACTCTAAGAAAAAACTATTCTGTTCTTCAATTGTTGAGATGGCTCATACAATGGGTATGAAAGTAATTGCTGAGGGTGTTGAGAATACTAATGAATTTTATACATGTAAAGAAATTGGTGTTGATTTTATCCAAGGATTTTTAGTTCAAAAACCAACACAAGATATTTCTGAATTAAAATCTATTTATAAAGATATTTCAAAAATTATTCATAATAACCAAAGAACTGAATTAACAACACATATCGATAAAGAATATATACAAAACATTGAGCCACTTGATATTAATAGTTCACTACATGATTTATTTGTTTATTTTAAAGAGAATACTAAAAATACTTTTGTTCCTATAGTTGATGAACACAAAACTTTATTGGGTGTGATTTATGAAGTTGATATTAAAAAAATATCTTATTCTCAATATGGTTTATCACTTGCTAAAAATAACAATATAGCTTCATCATTAAAAAAATATATTAAAAAAGTTTTATCAGTGGAAGCTTCATGGGGAATTGATAAAACACTAAATAGATTTAATCATAATCAAAAACAAACAGCAGGTATTTTTATTACAAATGCAGAAAAATACAATGGGTTTATTGATTTAAGTTCTCTTCTAATTTTATCACATAGAAGAAATATTGAAATAGCCTCAAACCAAAACCCTCTTACTAAACTTCCTGGGAATCAACAAATCGAGAAATTTATTCATGAATCAATTAAAAATAAAAAAAGAGATGAATCATTTATGCTTTACTTTGATTTTAATGATTTCAAACCTTTTAATGATTATTATGGATTTAGACAAGGAGATAGAGCTATCTTAATCTTCTCAGAATTAATTCAAAAGAAATATTCATCTGATAATTTCATTGCACATATTGGAGGAGATGACTTTTTTATCGGAATTAAAAATTGTAGTTTTGAAGAAGTATTTGAACTTACAAATAATGTACTAGAAGAGTTTAGAGATACTGCTAAAAACTTATATAGTAATGATGACAAAAAAAATGGTTACATAATTACAAAAGATAGATTTGAAGTAAAAAGAAAATTTAATCTCTTATCCACTTCATGTGCCATTATTGGTGTAAATTCCAAATCTCAAATAGCTAATTTTGACCATACATTGAACCTACTAAAGAAACACTCAAAGAAGTATCCTTTCCCTCTAAGCGCCACTATATAGGCATGTAACCATCTTGTAACCATTGCCTTTTATAATAAAAAAATAATTTAATAAAAAGGCAAAAGTATTGAGCACTTTTGAATCAAGAAATAAGCAAAGAGAGTTAATAGAAAAACTAATTAAACTAGCTTTAGTTACAGCTTCTGTTATCTCAATTCTAACTACATTCGGTATTCTTTTTTCGATTCTTTTTGAAGCAATCGAATTTTTCCAAATGAGAAGTTTTTGGTATTTTATCACTGGAACTGAATGGTCACCAGGTGTTGAAGGTAGTAAATTTGGAGCTGTTCCAATTTTTGCTGGAACTTTTGTTATCACAATAATTGCACTACTAGTTGCAATTCCAATTGGTTTAGGTTCTGCTGTTTACATGAGTGAATATGCAAGTCCTACATTAAGAGATTACTTAAAGCCAATACTTGAAGTATTAGCTGGTATTCCAACAGTTGTTTATGGTTTCTTCGCAGCTATTACAGTTGCACCTTTAATTGTAAAGATGGCAGATGCAGTAGGATTGGAAGCTACATTTAACTCAGCCTTAGCATCTGGTGTTGTTATGGGTATTATGATTATTCCTGTTATCTCATCTTTATCTGATGATGTAATTAGATCGGTTCCTGATTCACAGAGAAAAGCAGCTTTTGGTTTAGGTATGACACATGGGGAGACAATTAGAAATATTGTTTTACCATCAGCATTACCTGGAATTATTTCAGCATCATTATTAGGACTTTCTAAAGCTTTAGGTGAAACAATGATTGTTGTTATGGCAGCAGGACTTCGACCAAACTTATCATGGAATCCTTTGGAAGATATGACAACTGTTACAGTAACTATTGTAAATTCATTAGTGGGTGATTTTGAATTTAATTCACCAGAGACGCTATCAGCATTTGCATTAGGTCTTATTTTATTCGTAGTAACTCTAGTACTAAATATGATTTCATTATCGTTAATTAGAAAATTCAAAGAAAAATATAAAGTGAACACATTATGATTAAAAGAAAAAGTAAAAAAACACAAGAGAATAATCCATTCTATGACCCAGCTTTAAAAAAAAGACATAGAAGTGCAAAGAGATTCAAGAAGTTTACATTAACTTCTCTAATCTTCTCAATCGCTTTTTTAGCTTTCTTCTTAGTTGATATTATTGGAAAAGGTACCCCAGCTTTCACAATCACTTATTTAAAAGTTGATGTTTCATATAACGAAAAATCATTAGATGATTCAAGATATGCAGTTGAAAAAAAGTATAGAAAAATTGTTTCAAGAGCATGGTTAAGAGAATTACCAAGACATGTTGAAGCAGATCCAAAACTTATGAATACAACTCAAAGTATTTGGGTTTTAGCAGATGACCAAGTTGATCAATATATGAAAGATCATCACTATAAATTAAAAAGAAAAGATAGAGCTTTAGTAGATGATATGAAAGCACATGGTTTAGTTGACCAAAGGTTTAATGCAATTTTCTTCAAAAATGGAGATTCTAAAATTCCTGAGTTCGCTGGTTTATTCTCAGCAATGGTTGGTTCAGTATTAACACTGATTATTACAATGTTAGTTGCTTTCCCATTAGGTGTAATGACAGCTATTTATTTAGAAGAGTTTGCAGAAGATAACAAATTTACAAGATTTATTGAAGTAAATATTAATAACCTTGCAGCAATTCCATCTATTCTATTTGGTTTATTAGGACTTGCAATTTTTATTAACCTTTTTGGTATGCCAAGATCTTCACCTCTAGTTGGTGGATTAACTCTAGCACTTATGACACTACCAATTATTATTGTTAGCTCACGAGCAGCATTAAGAGCAGTTCCAGATTCAATTAGACAAGCTGGTTATGGATTAGGATTAACAAAAATCCAAGTTACTAAAGACCACGTTTTACCACTAGCATTTCCAGGAGTATTAACTGGTTCTATTATTGGTTTAGCACAAGCAATGGGTGAAACAGCTCCATTAATTATTATTGGTATGATTGCATTTATTCCAGATGCACCAACATCAGTTATGGATGCCGCAACAGTTATGCCAGCACAACTGTTCACATGGGCAGGAATGCCAGAGAGAATGTATATAGAAAAAACAGCTGCAGGGATCATGGTACTGCTTTCAGTACTTATTTCATTAAATGCAATTGCAATTTATTTAAGAAAAAAATTCGAAGTTAAATGGTAGAAGGAAAGAATATGTCAAAAAAGAACAATAAAGTAAAAGTAAAAGTAGAAGAATTAAATCTTTGGTATGGAGATAATCATGCTTTACATGGAATTGATGTAGAACTATATGAAAATAAAATTACAGCATTAATTGGACCTTCTGGATGTGGTAAATCAACATTTCTTCGATGTTTAAATAGAATGAATGACTTAATCAATATTGTAAAAATTGATGGGGAAGTAGTAATTGATAAAAAGAATATCTATGATAAAGATGTAGATGAAGTTTCAGTTAGAAAAAGAATTGGTATGGTATTTCAACAACCAAATCCATTCCCAAAATCAATTTATGACAATGTAGCTTACGCTCCACTAAAACATGGAATTGTAAGAAAAGG
>DKNG01000057.1:0-3783 GCA_002470185.1 Arcobacter sp. UBA7394
AAAATCTCTGAATATATAATCCAAAGAAACAAAAGAGTAGGAAAACTAAAAAAATAGTTTATTAAACTACGAAGAGAAGTCTAAAATCAATTGAGATTTTTTAGCACTTCTCTTATTTTAATCCTTACCTTATCAATACTATCTACAATTTTATTAGCGGATTCTCTATTTTCTTTCATTGTTTGCCAATTGTTTTTCCATGTATGGGATAATATTTCTACTTGCATATTTTTTTCTTGAAAGCAAATCAAACTTAAATCAGTAATAATACCAACCTTTACCCATCCAGTTCGTGGATTTCCTTCCTTATCATCTTTTTCATAGTGTGATGCATATACTATTTGCTCTAGGTTTGCTAACTCTTTTAGCATTTCAAAGCTTGAAGTTCTAATATTACTATTTATTTCACTTTGTTCTAACCTATATACATTATATGAGAAACCAACTAAGGTAAAAAGAATAGTGATAATTGAAGTGATCTGATAAACTTTTAATCGTTTTGTTATGTTTTGGTTTTCCATAATAAAACCTTTTTTGTTTTAATAAAATAATTTTACACTACTTTTATGTAGATTTTGTTTATAAAATAACTAAATATTTTATAAGTTCAAATTCTTAATTTTAGCTAAAGAATATCATATAGATTTCACATGACAGATTTATAATGAATATATACTATATTAAGGAGAAAGATATGTTATCAAAAATTTCAAAAGTTGGTGTTTCTTTAGTTTTAGGAATGTCTTTATCTTACGCAGCTACAGTAGATGAAGTAAAATCATTTGTAAATGAAGGTGTTGAACTTTGTAAACAACAAGGTACTGAAGCCTGTTTAAAAGAGTTCAATGATCCTAAAGGTAAATTCATCAGAGGTGAATTATATATGTTTGCATATGACTTTAATGGTGTAAATAAAGCTCTTGGTTCAAACTCTAAAATTGTTGGGAAAAATCTTTACAAATTAAAAGATGCAAGTGGACTAATGTTAATTCAAGAACTAATTAATATTGCACAAACAAAAGGTGAAGGTTGGTTAGATTATAAATGGTCTCATCCAATTAAAAAGAAAATCACTCCTAAAACTTCATACATTAAAAGAATTGATGGTGATATGTTTATTGGTACAGGTTACTATAAATAGTAGAAAGAAGTTCCATAATATTTAATTATTATGGAACTAGTGTGTTTTAATAAGGGTCATTACTACCTAAAACTTTGTCTAAAGTATATTTTAAATCTTCATCTAAATCCATATTAGATCTCATCCAGTTTAAGTATCCTGAATCATTTTTTGCAACTTCTGCTACTTCTTTACCTTTGTGTTTACCAAATTTAAATGTTTTGATAAAAACAGGTGTTTTAGTAAGTTCAACTAATTTTTCCATTGGATTATAATCAGGATAAACCTCTCTACATTTACCAACTAGTTTAGTTAAGAATAATTTCATTACAAGAACATCACCAATAGCATCATGGGCTTTAATAGTAATACCATGTTTATTAGCTTCTGCTTGTTCAGTTTTATATAATTCTAGTGCATATCTTAGGTATTGTAATCTATGATAAGGCATTTCTGAATATAGGTGTTTAGCACATCTTAAAGTATCAATAAGTTGGAAGTTATTTACAAATCCTTCTTTTTGAATCATTCCCATATCAAATGAAATATTATGAGCAATTAAGAAGTTTTCAGGAGTGTTTAACTCTTCTAATCTTTTATAAAATGTAGTTTCAACTGCTTTTGGTTTACCAACAATTAAATCAGGAGTAATGTTATGTACTTCCATTGCTTCAATTTTGATTGCTACATCACTATGACAAAATTCATCATAAGCTTCAACTTTACCTTTTTGATCTACAATCATAGCTCCAAATTGAATAACTCTATCGTCTTCTTGATTTCCTGTTGTTTCTGTATCAAATAATACATAATGTTGCATGGTTCTAAAAATCCTTTATATAATTAACATACCGTCACCATAAGAATAAAATCTATATTTCTCTTTAATGGCTTCATTGTATATTTCTAATGTTTTTTCTAATCCTACAAATGATGCAATAAGCATAATTAATGTAGATTTTGGCAAGTGAAAGTTTGTAAGTAAACAGTCAACTTTAATTGGTTTATTTGATGGGTTCAAGAATAAATCACATTCCCCTTGAATCATATTTGTTCTTGAATAATACTCAACTGTTCTAGTAACTGTAGTACCAACTGCTAAAACTTTTTGCGCTTTGTCTAATGATTCTTTTGCTTCTCTTCCAATTTCAAAGTATTCACTATGCATTGGATGATCTAAAATATCATCAGCATCTACTGGTTTAAAAGTACCAGCTCCCACATGAAGAGTTAGATAATTAACATCAAATTTATTTTTGATATTATCTAATAACTCAGGTGTGAAGTGTAAAGATGCAGTTGGAGCTGCTACTGCTCCATAGTTTTTAGCAAATAAAGTTTGGTAATCTTCTTCATCTTGTTTATCATCTTCTCTATTCATATAAGGAGGAAGAGGTAAGTGACCAATTTCATTTAGAATTTCTACAAGTTCTAAAAATTCTATTTTTTTGCCATCTTTGAAGAATTTTACAACTCTACTACCATCTTCATTTAGTTCTAATACTTCAGCCATTAGACCTTTATCGAAGAATATTTCAGTTCCTAGTTTTACTCTACCTCTAGTCATTACTAAATATCTATCCATAAATAATGGTTTATTTAAAAGTAATTCTATTTTTCCACCTGATTCTTTTTTTCCAAAGATTCTAGCTTTGATAACTTTTGTATCATTTAGGAAAACAGATAAATTCTCTGGAAGATAATCCATTAAAGATTTGAAAGTGGTATGAGTGATTGTTTGTGTTTTTCTGTCATAAACCAAAAGCCTAGCAGCATCTGCTGGGCTTACTGGATGAGTTGCTATGAGTTCGTTTGGTAAATCGTAATCATAGCTTGATGTTTTTAAAGGATCAAGCATTAAATCTTAGTCCTCGTCTTCATCTTCAGCTTTATCAGCTGGGTTAAATACTTTTGCAATGTATATAGATACAATATAAAGTATGATTAATGGACCAGCCATTAAAAATTGTGTTAGTACATCTGGTGGTGTTAATAATGAAGCTGCGATAAAAATAATTACAACTGCATATTTAAAGAAATCTTTTAACATCCTATCATCAACTAAACCAATTTGTGCAAGGAAGAACGTAATTACTGGTAATTCAAATGCAACACCAAAACCAAATAATAGTTTTGTGAAGAATCCAACATATTTACCAATACTTGGTAATACTGTAACAACAGCAGAACCAAAGTTAATTAAGAACTCAAATCCTAAAGGTACAACAATATAATAAGCAAAAGCAGAACCAACAAGGAACATTAATGTTGCAAAGAATACAAAAGGAAATACTAATTTCTTTTCATGTTCATATAATCCTGGTGCCAAAAACAGCCACATTTGCCAGAAAATTACTGGTAATGATAAAATAAAACCAGAAAAGAATGCAACTTTAAGTGCTGTGAAGAATGTCTCTTGTATTTCAATTGCAACCATTTGAGAGTTTGGTGGAAGTACAGCTTCCACTGGAACCATCATCCAACCTAAAATTGGTTCATAAAAGAAAAAACATACAAAAAACATCGCAATCAGCATTCCTGCTGAAACCATTAATCTCTTTCGTAAATCAGCTATGTGAGGTTTTAAATCTTCAAGCATTACGCATTATCCTCTTTTTTTTCATCAAAATTAACTTTAAATTTATTTGCTGCATTTTCAACAA
>DKNG01000057.1:3914-7764 GCA_002470185.1 Arcobacter sp. UBA7394
CAGAAGTTAAGTCATCATTCATAATATCATCTAATCCTAAATCAACTTTAGAATCCATAGAAACAGAAGATTTAGCATCCTCTATTTGTGCTTTAAATTTATTTGCTTCTTCTTTCATCTCATTGATATTTAACTCATTATCAAAAGTAGATTTAGCATCTTCAACACCTGACTTGAATTTTCGTATAAACTTTGCAATTTCAACCATTGCCGTAGGTAGTTTATCCGGTCCTAATGCGATAATTGCAATTACTGCAATTAATAGGATTTCCATAAAGCCCATTCCAAACATATATAACTCCATTGTATATTTAAAGGTTAAGATTTTAACTAAAATTTGATAAAATCTAGCAAAATAGTTGTATTTAATAAATAAGGAAAAATATGAAAATATTAGTTTTACTAGTGATTGGATTTATTTTATTTCTAATTGCAAGAAATTATAAGACAGAGAAGTTCCAAAACATTAACTTGAAAATTAAAGAGAAATTCGAAGGTGATCTACTAAATCACGAAGCAGGTTTATTAGTAGCATTAATGGCCAAAGTAGCCAAAGCAGACGGGAAAGTGTGTGAATTAGAAGCTGAGTTATTAAAACATACTCTTAATGATATTTCAAGACATTTTGAAAATGCAGACGAAATAAGAGATGAGTTAAAAAAACTTTACTCTAAAGAAAAAGAGAGTTTTGATAACACAATGGAAATTTGTGAAAAACTATACAGTTTGACAAAATATGACTATACGAAACGTGCTAAAATTATGGAGTATTTACTAAATTTAGCGTTTATTGACAAAGATTTCTCAGATACAGAGAGAATGATTACAGAAGATATCGCTAAATCTCTTAAAATAAAAACTCAAGATTTTGAGAATTTAGTTAATACATTTAAAGCATTTTATGCGCAACAAGCTCAAAATAATGCTCTTAGTCTAGATAAAGCTTATGAAATTTTAGGTGTTAATTCTTCTGATGACGATAGTGCAATTAAAAAAGCATATAGAACTCTTGTTAAAAAACATCATCCAGATATTATTGCTGGTTCTGGTGCAGCTCAAAATATTATTGATGAAGCAACTACTAAACTTCAAGAAATTAATGAAGCTTATGAACTTATCAAAAAACATAGAGGTAACTAGTGTTAGGATTTGAAGAATCATATGAAGTATGTAACTGTAAAAGAGTTACTATTAAACATATTGTAGATGCTGTTAAAAACAATGAGGCTAAAACCCTTAGAGATATTCAAGATATAACTACTGCAGGAACTGAATGTCGTCATTGTATTTTTAGTGAAGCTGATTTTGGTAGAATAAAAAAGAAAATATACTGTAAAGATATATTGAATGAAGTTAAAAAAGAGATAACAAATGGCTAAAAAATTTCCTCATTCTTATGAAGTATGTACTTGTAAGCACGTATCTTTGGGTGAAATTATTCATTCTATTAAAGAACGTGATGCAAATACTTTAGAAAAAATTGGTGATTTAACAGATGCAGGGACTTGTTGCAAATGCTGCCAAGATAGTTCTTGTGATATTGGTGCTGAAAAAATGGAACTTTATTTAACTCAAATACTAGAAAAATTTACTAAAAGATAACAAATGAAAGAAGAATTAATAAAAGAAATAAAAGAACTTATTAAAGTTACTCCTGACGATACAATCGAGATTAACCCTAACTATCTTAATTATTTTGAGGAACAAGAATTACTTGATATCAAAAATCAACTCTTAGGTAGAAAAGATAATATAACGAATACAACTTCTGATTATTTAGATGAAATTTATGAAAAAACAAAAAAAGATGAGTTATAATAACTTTGACAAAGGATTTTAATTGATAAATTGGACTGATATTAAACAACAATTAATAGATTTTTTACATGATGAAGTAAAAAAAACTGGTTTAGAAAAAGTTACTGTAGGACTATCTGGTGGACTTGATTCTGCTGTAGTTGCTGTTTTATGTAAAGAAGTTTTTGGTGATAAATTAAATTGTGTGCTTATGCCATCACAGTTTTCGTCTCAAAGCTCGACTGATGATGCTGTGGAGCTTTGTGAAAAATTTGATATAAAATATGAAATTATTTCTATTGCACCTATGGTTACTTCATTTATTGAAAATATGGATGAAGACAAACTAAGAATTGGTAACTTCAGTGCTAGAATGAGGATGTCAGTTTTATATGATGTTTCATCAAGAGAAAGTTCATTAGTTGTAGGTACTTCTAATAAAAGTGAATTATTACTTGGTTATGGTACAATTTTTGGAGATATCGCTTGTGCAATAAACCCAATTGGTGAAATGTATAAAAGTGATGAATTTGAATTTGCTAAGTTTATTGGTGTTACGGATGCAATTGTAAATAAAGCTCCTAGTGCTGATTTATGGGAAGGTCAAAGTGATGAAAATGAACTTGGATACTCTTATAAACAAATGGACGATGTCTTAAAATTAATAGTAGATGAAAACAAAACAAAAGAAGAACTTTTAAAATTAAATATTGAAGAAAAATTAATTGATATGTTAGCGTACAGAATTAAAGCAAATGCCTTTAAAGGTAAATTACCAACAATCGCAAATATTAAGTGGAGTTAAACAGATGAAAAAAGAAGTTGCAATATATAAAGCCTCTCTAGATAATGATGAATTAAATCAAATCAGAAGTGTTTTAGAGTCAAAAAATGACTTATCAAAAGTAATAGAGTTTGAAGAGAGTATTACTAAATTTGTTGGAGCTAAATATGCTGTTGCAACTGCAACATCAACAGCTGCAGTTCACCTTGCATTAAGTGCTATAAAACTTAAAAGAGGGGATAAAATTTTAATGTCTGTAAACTCATTCGTGAACTTACCTGAATGTGTTAGACACTTTGATGCTGAGCCTATTTTTATTGATATTAATATGGATGATATGAATATTGATGTAGATAAATTTGAAAAAGCTTTAGAAGATAACAGCTCTAAGAAATTAAGAGGAGCTATTATTACTTTTGTAGGTGGTCAAACTCCTGATTTAGATAGAATTTATGACATTGCTGAAAAGTATGGGATCATTCTAATTGAAGATTGTAGATCGTCTTTAGGAGCTACATACAAGGGTAAAAAAGTTGGGAACTTAAGAGCTGATATGACTATCTTCTCTACAAACCCATCTAACTCTAAATATGCAATTTCTAGATCTGGAATTATTGCAACAAATAATGAAGATATTGCAAATAGAGCAAAACTTCTAAGAACACATGCACTTACAACTACATACGATAACTATGGAAACTTAGATTACGTATATGATGTAGTTGATATTGGGCATAAATATGATTTATCTGAGTTAGATGCAGCTTATGCATTAGCACAGTTAAATAAAACAGAAAACTTTATCAAAAGAAGAAAAGAGATTGCTGCACTTTATAAAAAGAGATTAACAGGTGTTAAACATATTACAATTCCTTCTCATAAAGATGAACATATCTTTACTCAATTTATTGTAAAGATTTCAAGAAATAGAGATGCTTTTGCTAGAGCATTAAAAGAAAGAGGAGTTGCAACTGGACTTAACTATATTCCATTACATCTTTTATCTTATTATAAAACAAAGTACTCTATTAAAATTACAGCATATTCAAATGCTTTAAATAACTATCAACAAATCCTGTCATTACCAATGTATGCAGGTTTAACAGATGATGAAGTAAACTATGTATGTGACCAAGTAATTGAAGTTGCATCTGAGTGGATATAATCTAACTTGAAACAAAAATTTTACTTATGGGTAGAAGAGTATCTCTTCTTCCCTAACTCTTTCCAAAAAATAATATCATTTTTACTTTTACCCTTAACCTTTTT
>DKNG01000057.1:7874-8305 GCA_002470185.1 Arcobacter sp. UBA7394
GGAAAAACTCCTATTACTATTAAATTAGCTTCAAAATATGAAAACCCTTGTATTATTCTTAGAGGTTATGGACGTGCTTCAAAAGGTTTATACGTAATATCACAAAATGGTAAAGTTTTAGAAGATATTCAAACTTCTGGTGACGAGGCTATGTTATTAGCAAACTCTTTACCTAATGCTTCTGTAATAGTTAGTGAGAATAGGGTAGAAGCTATTAAAAAAGCAAAAGAGCTAGGATGTAAAATTGTTTTTCTTGATGATGGTTTTTCAAAATATAATATTAAAAAATTCAATATTTTATTAAGACCAAAAAAAGAACCAACAAACTTTTTCTGTTTACCTAGTGGTGGATATAGAGAGCCTAAGGGTATGTATTTTTATGCTGATTTAGAACTTCAAGAAGGAAAAGACTTCTTTAGAATTATTACAAT
>DKNG01000057.1:8399-9256 GCA_002470185.1 Arcobacter sp. UBA7394
GCAATTTCTAAACCTGATAGGTTATTAGAGTTTTTACCTGAGGGTACAAAAATGATTTCTTTCCCTGATCATCATACTTTTACTAAAGAAGAGATAGAAAGTATTAGTGATACTTACGAAGATTATGCTATTGTTACAACAGGAAAAGATTTAGTTAAACTAAAAAAATTTAAAGTAAGAAATTTATATTTAATGGACTTAGATATTAAAATAGACGAAAATGTAGATTTCTCAATAATGAGCGAGTATATAAAAGATTATGAATAGTATATATTATTTAAATGATAGAATTTTAGGTCATCTTGATTCTACAAGAAAAGTTAAATCATTTTTGTGGAAAGTGATGTATAAAAGATTAAAGAATAAGATGAACACATCTTTGATAAATCCAATTAACATTAAAAAGATTATTTTTAATAAACATCATATAAATGGACTAAATTATAATGCTCCTTTACCAACAGTTTTTATTCAAAGATCTGCTAGTTGGTATCTAGGTGATGATGAAAAAGAGTATTATGTACCTTTATCTATAGGTTTTACAAATGACAAAATTAGATTTGAAGTAGTTTTAATTGATGGAGAAGTTGATCTTCGAAATGTGCAAATTACTAAATCTGGAATAAACAACAAGCATAACCCAATGTTACTAGTAAAAAATTTAAAAATACTAGAGTTATGTTTTGAGTTATTATTAGAGCATTTAGAAAATGAAGAGAATCAAGAAAAAGAAGAAAAAGATAGAACTTAATCTATCTTTTCAATTCTCATTAGTATTGTTTTAAAATTTGAAATTCATCTTGAGTTAATTTCCAAGAACCATCATCTTGTTTAACCCATTCTTCTAAAGTAATAAT
>DKNG01000057.1:9336-9862 GCA_002470185.1 Arcobacter sp. UBA7394
ATTAATTTAATATTTGTATTTGAATATTCTATATGATTTGCATTTTTTGTTAAGTCATTCCAAAATGTCGAAATTGCAACTTTTCCTTTAAATTCTCCAACTTCTTTGATTATCATTACTGCATTATCTGTATATGCATCTATACAATACTGTACATTACCCTTATTAAAGTTTTCTACCCATGCATTTGTATATTGTTTAAAATCTTCTATTATTGCTTTAGTTTCCATTTTATGTCCTTTTTAATTTACTTACATGTAAGTAAGTTGTGAAATTCTATCACTTAAATTAATTTTTGTCAAGACTTAACTTATACATGTGTAAGTTATGATGATATATAATCAGAAAAAACAAAAAGTATTCAAATGAAAAAATCAAGAAAAGATGATGTAATAAAAACTGCAAACTGTATTATTAGAAAAGCTGGATATTCAAATCTTAGTTTTTCTCAAATAGCTACAACTCTTGGCGTTACTAGAGAGAATGTGCATCATTATTTTAGAAAAAAAGAAGCTTTAGGAAATGC
>DKNG01000209.1:0-2714 GCA_002470185.1 Arcobacter sp. UBA7394
TGAATCATCAAAAGTAATGATCGGTGCAGGATTTGTATTAATCTTTACTATTCCATTAGTAAGAATTTTAATTAATTCTGGTGTTAACGAATCTGGATTTGATTCTATGCCTGTTGCTATGGCTAACTTTGTAGCTACAAATGTTGGTGAGATTTATCCATTATTTGCTCCATTAGTTGGTGCTTTAGGTGCATTTATTGCTGGATCTAATACTGTATCAAATATGATGTTAGCTCAGTACCAGTTTGGTGTTGCGGATGCATTAGGAATTTCAACTGCATTTATGGTTGCACTTCAAGCTGTTGGTGCAGCTGCAGGTAATATGATTGCAATTCACAATGTTGTTGCTGCTTCTGCTACTGTTGGTTTATTAGACCAAGAGGGTGAAACATTAAGAAGAACTGTAATTCCTACAATTTACTATTGTTTATTAGCGGGTATTATTGGTCTTATTGGTATGTATTCATTACACTTAGTTGATCCATTAATGGGTTAATTGTTTTATAGAGAAGATATTCTTATCTTCTCTATATCTCTGCTTATAGCTCTCTTAAAAACAAAATAAAACTTCATTAAAGCCCATTTTATAGTACTTTTAACCTATTCATAATTTTATATATGTTAGTGTGTTAACAATAAATATAACAAATATATTGAAGGTTAATAATGCTAGAGACTTTATTTGGCAAAAAAGAAACATTAGAAGAAATAATAATTAAAAAACCATTCCATGAAAGTTCTGTACATAAAAGACTTTCTAAGTTTGAGTTAGATGTAAATAACCCTTTTTTACTTCACTTATGCGCTAAAAATGATTGTGCGGATGCAATCTCATATTTAGTAAGAAAACAGAATATTAATGTAAATGCATTAAATGCTGATGGAGAGAATGCACTTTTTATTGCAATTCAAAATAATGCAGCATCAGCTGCAAGAGCACTAATAGTTGATAAGGTAGATATAGAACATACAAACCTTAGAGGTACTTCTGTTTTACATCTTGCTGCAAAACATAACCTTATGGATATTTTCAATATTTTACTTAATACTGTAAAAGATATGAAACAAGTTGATAAATATGGAAGAAATGTTCTTTTTTATGCAATTCAATCAACAAATATTGATATGGTTAAAAGAGTATTGGATATTACTGATATTGATATTAACTATAGAGATAATGAAGACAATACTATTTCTCATTTAAAAGAAGCTGCTTCAAGTAGAGAACTATTAAATATACTATTAAAGCAAGGTCTAAATATTGATGCTTTAAATAGTAAAAATGAAGATTTTATTTATATAAATTGTTTAGATTTAAATTTAGCAGAAGACATTATTCATTATGCATTGAAAAAAAGTATTAATATTAATAAAGAGTACGAACTTATTGGTAATAATATATTAAGAAGAATAATAAATAAAATTTTATCAATAGATATTCAGATTTTTGAAAACAAATCTATAGCTTCAAAATATCAAGATAGATTCTTGACTTTCTTAGATCATGGTATTGATGTAAATAGTCTAAATGAAGATGATGAAAATATTTTATTTGAAATTGTTCGTTCAGGAAATGATTTAGTATTAGAGTTTATGTTAAATAGAACAAGAGTAAATATTAATCAAATAAATAAGTATGGACAAAACTTATTAGATATTGCAATCTTTTATGTAAAACCAAATAATGAATTAATTAAAGCATTAATTTATTCAAATATTGATTGTACTATGAGAGATAAAGATAACTTCAATGTTATTGAAAAACTTGTTGATCTAATAATGAGTGATGCACTACCTAATAGGCCAAGAAAAGTAGGGAAATTAAAAAGTTTTAAAAATGTAAATTATAATCAAGTTTTAAATCTTATTTTGGATTATTCTAAAATTGATATTAATACATTAACTTTTGATGATGATCCAATTATTTTTGAAGTTGCTAATTCTTTTTATACTCCACTTTTAGAGGTATTTAAAAAGTATGGAGCAAATTTAAATATTAAATCAAAAAAAACAAATTTAAATATTTATTATAAAGTTTTAGAAGCTGGTAGAAATGCAAAAGATGAAAAGATACTATTTCTAAAGACTTTAAATTTCTTAGTTGCTTCAAATGTTGATCTAGATTTTAGAGACTCTTTTGGTGGAACAGTTATTCATAAAGCTATTTTAGACCATGATTTACAGGTTATAACTGTACTTACAAAAAAAGTTGTCGATTTTTCATCAAGAGATAGAAAAGGAAGAACTTATATTCATAATACAGTGTGGAGTGAAAAAGTTGATGTACTTAAAAAAATAGCATTTAAAGACAGAAACTTAATTAATACTCCTGATAAATTTGGACTTTTACCTATTAACTATGCGGTTATTATGGGGAAGAAAGATATTGTATTTACATTGATTAAATTAGGTGCTTATTTAAATAATCCAAATAAAATTAATGAACAATTTAAAGAACAGTTTTTCTGTAAATTAGGAAGACTTGATGATATTCTAAACTCTTCAATGAGTGCAAATGAAAGAACTTTAATGACAAAACTTGTAAAAAGTATGCAAGAAGAATTAAATATTAATTAATCTTTATTTATGGGTAGAGTTACTAAAAACTCTGCTCCTAAATGCATTTGCCCTTCATATTCAAAACGAACATTTTTAACTTTTAAATCTCCACCTATATTTTTATTCAAAATACTTTTAGACATATATAATCCAAG
>DKNG01000209.1:2804-13068 GCA_002470185.1 Arcobacter sp. UBA7394
TTCTTCATCTATACCATTTGCATTATCTTTAATAGATATACAAACACTATTTTTATTTTTATATGTTTTAATTATGATTAATTTTGTAGAAAACTCTTTTCTTTCAAGTAATGCTTCTTTTGCATTTTTAAAAATATTTATAAGAACTTGAAGTAGTTCATTTTCTAAACTTTTAATAGAGAAGTTTTCAATCTCTTTTACAATTAAAATATCATTATTTCGAAGCTGTGATTCTACAAGACTAAGTGTTCTTTGAATAGTATCTGAAATTTCAAAGTTTTGGTGAGTTTTATTAGGTACAAAAAAATCTCTAAAATCATCAATTGTTTGAGATAAATAATTAGAAGAGTTTATGATTTTTTCCATATCATCATTTAGCTTACTTTCATCAAACATATCAAACTCTTTTTGTACTTTAATACCTGAAGAGATAGTAGAAATTTGATTTAATGGCTGTCTCCATTGGTGTGCAATATTTGCGATCATTTCACCCATTGCTGCCATCTTTGATTGTTGATACATCATATCATCTTTTTCATTACTCTCTAAAATCTTTTGTTCAATCTCTTTTTTATAATTGACTATTCTTTTTTCTAGCTCTTTTGAAATGAAAAAAGAGATAATCATTAAAACTATAGTAACAATACAACTAATAAGAATTATTTGTTTTACATAAGAGTTGTTTTTTTCTTTAAGAATAGCTCTTTTATCTTTTATTTGTTTATTTAAGGCTTCTGTATAAAAACCTGTACCAATAGTCCATTTAAAAGGTTCAAAAGCTTTTATATAAGATATTTTTTTATTACTTCGTGCCTTTTCATCTGTATTTAGTGTTGCTGTATATGAGAAGTATTTACTATCTTTATCTTTAGCAAAGTTAATAATATCTTTTACTAAATATCTTCCATCTTTATTTTTAACATTTAGTCTATTTGTATTAATTAACTCTTTTTTATAATGGGCTAAATAGTTACCTTGGAAATCTATAACAAAAATATAGTTGTCATTTTGGTATCTAATTTTATTTATGTAGTCTAAAAGTCTTTTTTTTAGGTTGTTTTCAAAAGTTTTTATATATTCCCCTGTACCAATGGCTATGTCATAAGGTTCAAAATATTTATAGAAAGATATTTTTTTAAATCTTTCTTCTGTATTGTTTCCTTCAAACCAATAATAAGAGTCAAATCTTTCCGATTTATTTTCGATAGTTTTTTGTACTGTTTTAAAAAATTGATAGCCGTTTGCATCTGTATCATTTAGAAAACTTTTACCTTCAAATGCAGGATTTAGAGGTTGTAAAAGACTAGTTCCATCTTTTGCATCCATAAAGATATATCCTCTCCCATCATTAAAAATAATACTACCTAAGGCTTGTTTGATTATTTTAAAGGTATTTTCATCATCATTTTTATGTTTCTCTTGTTCGTATATTGCTGTGGCAATAGCATGAGCTTCATAAACTCTTTTTTTTATTGAGGCTTTTAATCGCTTTTCTGTGTTTTCTTTTTCAATCTCAATAAATTTATATATTCTTTCAACTTCTTCTTTGATTCTTTGTTTGTTAGTGTTATAGTAGTCTGTTTCAATTTGAAGGACTTCATTTTTAAACTCTTTTTCTTTTTCTAATAAAACTAATTTAGTAGTAAATAAAGATAAAAAAATTACGAAGATAATAGGGGCATATTTAATAAAAAAAATTATAAAGTTGTCGTTAGTTTTGATGTTCATTCAAGGCCCTAGTTCAAAGAAAGCATAATCTTTGATATGTATATAGCAGAGTTATATTAAATATAATTATATAGTATAACTCTTTAGACAATAATAAAATAAGAATTAAAAATATATATTCTCAGTTAAGTCTTTTATTTGTTTTAACATTGATTCATGATCATTGTATTTTAAGTTGATTGGATATAACTCTTTTTTGTACTTTAATACTAATGATGGAAAACTTCTAACATATAATGAACGTCTTAAATTAAGTTCATCTTGTAAATCTTGCTCAATTTTAGGAGATTTTAAATCCTGCTCAAACTTTTTCTCATCTAAGCCTATTTGTTTTGCAACTTGAATTAAAGTATTGGCATCACTTGGATTTTTTGCTTCTTGATAATAAGCTTCTTGAATACCTGCTATCATTTCATCTTCTTTACCTTCATATCTTGCAAGCATTGTAGCTTGACATGAAAGATAAGTTGAACGTCTTGGTTGACAGTTTTTCCAAAAGTCATGATTGAATTTAGTTCCTACTTGTTCTTCAATTTGGTACCAGATATTTTCAATTGTTTCTTGTTGCTCTTTAGGCATAGGTTCATTACTATGTTTTGCTAAACCACCTACAACATGAACTACTTTTATATTTGCTGCTAATTCTTCTCTTAATTTGTCTAATGTTGGTTTAAATGCATAACACCAAGAACACATTGGGTCATGTACATGATAAAGTGTAATAGTCATTTTATTTCCTTAAAAATTGTTTGTATATGTAAAAAAATATAATAAAAATGCTTTTATGTTAATGAATTTTTAAAATTATGAATTATATTTCTCTGCTATCTAGCTTTAAATTTAATATTGTAGAATATTAAGCATAATATAAAAAGGTTTATAATGGATTATGAAGAGTTTGAAAAAGCTGTTGATACAATGGGTGTATTAACTAGAACTTCTAGAAAAGATTTAAAACAAAAATATCTTAAATTGTCAAAAAGATACCATCCTGACATGCCAGAAGGTAGTGATGAAAAATTTAAAGAAGTAAAAGAATCATATGACTTATTATTAGCATATATGGATTCTTATTGTTTTAGCTTTGATAATGAGGAGTTTAAAGAGCAATTTCCTGCATTTACGAATTACAAAAATTGGAATAGGTAAATAATTATGAAAAAAAGTGTATTTTTAATTTCTTTGTTTGGGGTATGTAGTTTTTCTTTTGGGAATATAAATGTAAAGAGTTTAGACATTTATAAAAATAGAACATTTGTAAATCAAGAATTAAATAGTTTTGATAATAGTGTAGATTTAATCTCTAATATCTCTTTAGACGAGATTAGATTTGTATATGATAAAAATTGTACTGTATCTAATACTAAAGTAATTAGAAATAATACTTCAGCTCAAGATATTTCATCAAAAATCATAAGTCTAAAAGAGAAAATAGCTTATAGTGAAAATGAAGTAAAAAGTATTAAGAATGTTCTCTCTTCTTTGGAGAATATTAGATTTGAGAAAGAAGCTGTTTCATTAGAGAATATAAAACAAGTATCATCTTATACAAAAGAAGAGTTGAGAACTAACTACAATAACTTGTATAACTTGAATCTTCAATTACATAAATACAAAATTGAGCTAAACAGATTAAAACAAACACAAAAGTCTCAGAAATTTTCTATTTTAAAATATACAGCAACTTGTAAAAACAATAGTTCAGTTGTAATAAACTATGGAATCTCAAATATTCATAAAAATAGTTTTTATGAAATAAAAGCAAATAGTAAAGAGAAGAATATTGATATTAAGAATATGTCGTTTATAACACAAAGTAGTGGATATGATTTTAAAAATATAGATATAAATTTATTTACTTATAACTATACAAATCAAATCAAACCAACAAAATTTTACCCAGAGTATTTAGATGTATATACTAATCCTCCTGTAGCTTATATGCAAAGTGATGCAGTTATGATGGAGAAAAGTATTTCTAAGAAAGCTAGAGTATTAAATAAACCTGCCTTTTCTTATAATGAAACAGCAACAAAATCTTTTTTCAAAGCTTCTAATATTACTTTAATAAGTGGAGATAAAACTCCGGTTGTTTTTGCTAGTGAGAACTATAAAACATCTAATGGTATTGAAATAGATGGTTTTGCAAATGCAAAAGCATTTTATAAAGTAGAGTTTTTAAGTGATAAATTATTTTCTACATTAAATACAAGACTATATTTGGATGAGGTTTTTATTGCTAGATCTTATACTAATGAGATAAAAAAAGATAAAAAAACTTCTATGTATTTTGGTGAAGATAGATTTATTGATGTTAAAAAAGAGTTAATAAAAGATATGAAAGAAGAACCATTTTTTACTATTAATAAAATCAAAACTCAAAAAGAATGGAAATATACGATTGTTAATAATCATAGTGAAGAAAAGAGTATAAATTTTATAGAGAGAATCCCTGTATCTAAACATGAGGATATAAAAGTAAAATTAATTTCAAAGATTAAATATACAAAAAAAGAAAATAATGGAAAAATTAGCTATGATTTTGTATTAAAACCAAAAGAAAAAAGAAGTTTTGTCTTTGGCTATGAAGTAGAAAAACCTTACAAAAAATAAAGGAAATAATATGTTTGATCAAAAAAAAGTTAAAAATTTAGTTTTAAGTTCACTTGTTGCTGATGCTTACTCTTTAGGAGCTCATTGGGTTTATGATGAAAAACAATTAGCAAACGAGTCAATAGACTGGAATGAATTAAACACTCCTTTAGCTATTTGGCATAAAGATAAAAAAGCAGGAGACTTCACTCATTATGGAGATCAAGCTTTTTGGTTATATGACTTCTTAAAAGATAAAGATAGTTTTGATGTAAATGCCTTTAGAGATTATTGGTTTAGTAAAATGCAGACTTATCAAGGTTATATTGATGGAGCCACAAGAAATACAATTCAAAATATTAATGATGGAGTAAATCCAAGTGGTTCTGATTCTAGTGACTTATCTGTAGTTGGAAGAATCGTTCCTTTACTAAAGGTCTCTAAAACAAAAGAAGAGTTTTATGAAAATGCAAAGAGTTTAGCACAAATGACACATAATTCTCAAAAGTCTATTAATGCTACTAATTTTTTCGCGAAACTCTTAGTAATGGCTTTAGATAAAAAGGAACTTGAAGAGAGTATTGAAGAGTTAAAACATGAGTTTGATACTAAAATTCAAGGATTTATAACAAACGCAATAGAGTCAAAAGATTCGGATACTTTTAATACTATTCGAAGTTTTGGTCCAGCGTGTGATGTTGATGAAGGTTTTGGTGGAATTTTACATCTTTTATGTAAATACGACAACTTCAAAGACATGATGATTTGTAATGCAAAAGCAGGTGGTGATTCTAGTGCTAGAGGCATGATAGCTGCTGCTATATTTATGGCAAATCAACCAATAAGCCAAATACCACAGAAATGGTTGGCTATAAAAGAGATTATTGAGTAGGAAATTATGAAAAGAACAATATTTAACTTTTTTTCTGACAAATTATATATAGAGTTATCAATTGCAAGTATATTATTTGTAATTGCATTAGCTACTGGAATGCTTATGGATTTTATTATCTATATGTTATATTTTATAATTTTTTTAGAGATAGTAAGAGCAGTAGTAAACTATATAAGAGAGCAAAGAGTTGCTTTGTCTTTATTAGTAGATGCTTTTATAATCTTAGCTTTAAGAGAGTTTATTGTTAATGTTGTAAAGGTGAACAAAGAAGAGTACAGAACTATTGATGAATTATTCTCTAGTGCTGTGAATTTAAATTTATTTGTTTTAGCTGGAGTAGTTATCTTCTTATTAATTGTAAGATATTTCTCTGTTAAGACATCTCAAAAATATTTATTTGATAGAAATAAAAATAGAGAATAGGTTCGTAATAAATGTTTTATGATGAGCCTTTATATAGACCTCCTGCAGAAGCAAATTCTGTAATTATACAAGCAACTTTAGGTTGTAGTTTTAACAAGTGTACTTTTTGTACTATGTATGAAACAAAACAATACAAAGAAAGACCTCTTGATGAGGTCTTCTCTGATATAGACACTTTAGCAAAACATTATCCTCACAGTACAAAAATGTTTTTAGCAGATGGGGATGCTTTAGCACTAGATACAAATATTTTAGTATCAATTCTTGAATATGCTTATATAAAATTTCCTAAATTAAGAAGAGTTTCATTATATGCTTCGGCTTTTAATATTCATGAAAAAACTTTGGAAGAGTTAGTTTTATTAAAAGAAAAAGGTTTGGGTTTAATTTATTATGGAATAGAGAGTGGCTCTTACGAAATTCTAAAAAAAATACAAAAACCAATCTCACATAAAAAAATGATTAATTCTTTAGATAAGGTTTTTGAAGCAAAAATAAAATCCTCAGTTACAGTTATTTTAGGTATTGGAGGAAAGAAATATTCCCAAGAACATATAACCGAAACTATAAAGTTGATAAATAAACTAAACATTACTTATCTTTCAACATTACAATTAATGTTAGAAAACAATAGAGAAGAAAAATTTATAAAGAATTTTAAAGGTGAGTTTATTCCTTTAAGTGATAAAGAAATGTTAGAAGAACAACTATCTTTTGTTTCTGGTATTGAGCCCCTAAATAAAATAATCTTTAGATCTAACCATATCTCAAACTCTTTGCCTCTAGCTGGTACTTTTCCAAAAGACAAAGCAAGGCTTGTATCTGAACTAAAACTGTATATCTCTCATTATTATTAGTGCTATTTGTAACATTTTTGTTACTTTATACTTTTTAGAAATAAATTAGAAATTAAATAAAAACTGTTAAAGAATTTTTAATATAAATCGTATTAATATAGAAGTAATATTACATTAAATAATGTAGAAAGTACGGTATTAATAATACTTATCAATAGATAATAATAATTGATAACATATTATAGTTATTTTTTACACAAGGAGAACAAAATGTTTAAGTCAATATCTATCAAAGCTAAATTATTAATGATTGTAATCAGTTCAATTATTGTTGTTTCTGTAGCTATGATTGTACAATCAATTGTTTCTTTACAAGAAACTTCTGATTCAGTTATTGAAAAATTTAAAGCAGATGCTTATAAATCAAAACAAGAAGAACTAGAAAACTATGTTTCATTAGCAATGAAATCTGTTGAGGCATATCATGCAAGAACTTCTAAAGAGAAAGTAAAAGCTGAAGTACAAGCTTATTTAAAAGAGCAAACAGGTTTTATGCTTTCAATTATGGAAGGTACTTATGAAAAGTACAAGGGTACAGTTTCTGATGATGAATTAAAAGAGCTGATTAGAAATGCTGTTAAAAGTACTAGATATGGGAAAACAGGTTATTTTTGGATTAACGATACTGCTGCGAAGATCGTTATGCATCCAATTAAACCTCAATTAGATGGTAAAGACTTAGCTAATTATAAAGATAAGGGTGGTAAAAAAATATTTTCTGAATTTGCAAGAGTTGCAAGTTCAAATGGAGAAGGTTTTGTTGATTATGTATGGCCAAAACCAGGATTTGAAGCACCACAAGATAAAGTTTCATTTGTAAAACTATTCAAACCATTTAACTGGGTTGTTGGAACTGGTGAATATGTTGATAATGTAAGTGATAAACTTAAAAAAGAAGCATTAGCTAATATTAAAAGTATGAAATATGGTACTAAAGGAAATGGATATTTTTGGATTAATGATTCTAATCATGTAGTTGTAATGCATGCTATTAAATCAGCTCTTGATGGTAAAAGTATGTATGATCTACAAGATCCAAATGGTAAATATTTATATAGAGAAATAGTAAGTACTGCAAATAATAATACTAAAGGTGGAGTGGTTGACTATATGTGGTCAAAACCAGGTAGCGATACTCCTCAACCAAAAATCTCTTATGTAAGAAAATTTGAACCATGGGATTGGATTATTGGTACTGGTGTATATGTAGATGATATTGAAGCTAAAATTGCGGAAATGGAACAACAAACAGAAGAAAAAATATTAGAAGTAATTATAAGAAACTGTGTAATATTATTTGTAATTATGATAATTTTAGGTGTTGTTATGGCTATGATTTCTAATAGAGCTATTTTCAAACCTTTAGCTGCATTCCAAGATGGTTTATTAAACTTCTTCAAATATATTAATAAAGAGAAATCTACAGTTGAGCATTTAGATGATTCAGCTAATGATGAGATTGGTAAAATGGCAAAAATCATTAACCAAAATGTTGTAAAAACAAAATCATTAATGGAACAAGATGCTGCATTAATTTCTGATGTAACAAGAGTTGTTGAGCAAGTTAAAGAGGGTTACTTAAATAATAGAGTTGAAAAAACAACTGAAAATGAATCTTTACAAAGATTACAAACTCAGTTAAATGAGATGTTAAATAACCTTGAAACAAATATTGGTAAAGATACTAATATTATTTTAGATGTATTATCTAAATATGGTCAATTAGACTTTAGAGATAATATTAAAAATGCATCAGGTCAAGTGGAAAATGCTGTTAATGATTTATCAAAAATTATTAATCAAATGCTTGCTGAAAATAAAGAAAATGGTCTTACATTAGATGCAAGTTCAGATATTTTACTTGAGAATGTTGATACTTTAAATACTAACTCAACTACTACAGCAGCTGCGTTAGAAGAAACAGCAGCAGCATTAGAAGAGATTACAAGTACTATTATTAATAATACTGAGAGTATTTCAACTATGGCTTCATACTCAAATGAATTATCTGATTCAATTAAAGTAGGGCAAGAGTTAGCAAGTACAACTGTTAAAGCAATGGATGAGATTAATGATCAAACAGAAGCAATTGCAGATGCAATTACAGTTATTGATCAAATTGCATTCCAAACAAATATCCTTTCATTAAATGCAGCTGTTGAAGCAGCAACTGCAGGTGAAGCAGGAAAAGGATTTGCGGTTGTTGCACAAGAGGTAAGAAACTTAGCAGCAAGATCAGCAGAAGCAGCTAAAGAGATTAAAGATTTAGTTGAAAATGCAACAGCTAAAACTAATGCTGGTAAAGATGGTGCTGATAAAATGATTAGTGGTTATGCTTCATTAAATGAAAGTATTGTTAAAACTACAGAGCTTATTAATACTATTGCTGAAGCTTCAAAAGAGCAAAGAACAGGAATTGAACAAATTAATGATGCAGTAACTCAGTTAGATCAGCAAACACAACAAAATGTTGTTATTTCTAATACTACACAAAGTATTGCAGCTCAAACTGATGAGATTGCGAAGTTAGTTGTTTCTTCTGCAAATGAAAAAGAGTTTATTGGTAAAGATGAAATAAAAAGTAAAGAAGTTAAAACTAGTACAAAAAGTGCAAGTGAGATTTTAGCTGATATTAAATCTAGTACAAATATTCCAAAGAAAACTTCTAATGCAGGAGCTTCGAGATCAACTTCAACTTATAAAGCACCACGTACTCCAACGCCAAGTGTTTCAAATACTGTTGTTAGTGATACTTCAAGTGATGATGAGTGGGAAAGCTTTTAGGCTTTCCCATTTTAGGAGGGTGAAAAAAATCTAATTATTTAGTTTTTTTTGCTTTCTTTTTTTCAGTTTTCTTTTCTGTCTTTTTCTTAGCAGGTTTAGACTTCTTTTTTTCTACTTTTTTCTTAGTATCTTTAACTTTTTTCTTTTCAACTTTTTTAGCTTTCTTTTTTTTGTCTACTTTTTTCTTTTTATTTTGTTTTTTCTTTTCTGCTTTAACTACTTTTTTCTTTTCAACTTTCTTTTTTTCTTTTTTAGACTTTTTCTTTTTAGTTGCTACTTTTTTAGCTTTTTTCTTTTCAGTCTTTTTCTTAGCTTTTTTTGCTTTTAATTTTTCTTCTTCTTTTGACATTATTATGTCTCCTTTTAATAATTTAAAAGAATACTATCTGTTTTTCTAGTTAATGTCAATAAAATATTACTTTTTTCTTTAAAATATATAGTAATTATAAAATATTTAATTTATTTATAACCGATATAATTAGTCTAATAAATCTTTAAAGGCTAATTTATGCGATATGTTTTCGGTGATGTTCATGGTTGTTTTAAAACTTTGATCGACTTAAAAAATAAAATTAAAGAACCCTATGAATTTATTTTTGTTGGAGATTTAATTGATAGAGGAAAATACTCTAAAGACGTAATAAAATTTGTAAGAGAAAATAATTGTTTATGTACTTTAGGAAATCATGAAAAAATGATGATTGAACATGGAGAAATTTTTTTGAAAACTCTAGATAATTTAGCTACAAATTACATTCATATGTGGTTGAATAGTGGAGGAAAAGAGACATTGTTATCATACAACTTAATCAAAATAGAAAATGCTAGAGTTTTGTATAGTGGTGATGATACATTTTTGAAACAATTTGAAGATGATATCAAATGGTTAAAAACTCTTCCTTTATACATACAACTTGATAAAAAAATAAATGATAGGGATGTTGTAGTTTCTCATTCTTGTATTTCAAATGTGTGGAATAAAAAG
>DKNG01000101.1:0-2564 GCA_002470185.1 Arcobacter sp. UBA7394
GAAGAGTTTCACAGCAGGTGATGCTGAAACATTTAATACTCAAGAAAATACTTTTAATTTTAATTCTAGTTTTACAGTTTCTAGTGTAGATATTACAGAATCTACTGGTAGTAGTAAATTTTTAGGAAGTGTAGATCAAGGATTAACTCAGACCTCTGAAAATAATACATTAACTCTTGATTCCGTAGATGGACAATCATCTTTTGTATCTACAAAAATATCTGATGAAATTTCAGCTTCATTTTTAGATTCACAGATAGATTTTGAGCCTTTAGAAGCATCAAGATCAATGAGTGGTAGAGTTGTATTATTAACAAACTCTGGTTCTTCAGGAGGAACTAGACATGAAAATATTGAAATGACAATTTCAAAAGATAGTAACAATAATGTTCATATAGTAGCTGATGCAAAATATGGCAATGGCTCTACTATTAAAAGATATGGTGGTTATGTTAATGACCAAAAAGCATATTATATTAATAGCGATATTTTTGGTGTAAAGGTTGAAGAACCAACACCTTCTGAAAAAGGTTTTTTAATAGCTGTTCCAGATGGTGGATATAATCAAGCAGATGAATTTGTAATGTATGATGAAAATGATAATCCATTAACTTCTAATGATGATAGTTCTTGGGGTTATTGGAGTGGTAAAAACTCATTTAATGATGGTAATGGAATTGTTTCTATTAATCCATTAGCTACTTGGGTTGCTGGTGTAAAAACGTCAACTGCATATATGGATGGTCTAATAAATGGTGCAAATCAAAGTTTAGAATTCAATGGTAAGGTTCTTGGTACAATTGGTTATAGAGACTCAATTTTAATGGACAGTACTAATAAAGTTCGAATTAATTTTGATATTGGTGGTGGTTCTAAGAATATGACTGGAAATATGCAGTTTAAATCAGCTACTTCAAATTTATATAATGTAGACTTAGCTGTAAATAGTGATAATATTACAAACTCATCTTTCACAGGTGGATTTAAACCTGCAAATAATCCAGATGCTGCTACAACTGGATATATAAAAGGTGAGTATTATGGTGGAAGTACACTAAAAAGTATAGGTGGAAACTTCCAAGTTAATCAACATGGTGCTACTGCAAATGGAGTATTTAAGGCAACAAAAAAATGATAAAAAAAATTTCTTTACCAATATTAACAGCTGGTTTATTACTTTCAAACCCTTTACTAGCCCAGTCAGAAAAAAGTAAAATTGCTCTTAGTAATTCTGTAAAAAAAGAGTATACACAGGCTCTCTCTTATTTCAAAGCAAAAGAATATCAAAAGTCTTATGATGCTTTTGATGCTTTATTTCAAGATAATTTAGATCATGTATTAATTAATTACTATTTAGGAAGAAGTGCTTTTGAGCTAGGACAATATGAGTTTGCTATTAGTGCTTATGATAGGATTCTTATTCAAGATTCAAGTAATAATAGAGTTAGATTAGAATTAGCTCAAAGTTATTTACAAATGGGATTATGGGCTCAAGCTCTTGAAGAGTTTAACACTGTATCTCAAGGAAAATTACCGGTTCATATTAGACAAAGAGTTGAAAAAACAATTGATTTACTAAAAAATAAGCAGAAAAAATCTCAATTCTCTACTTATGCTATGGCTTCTATTCTTTATGATTCAAATATTAATAATGCAGCCATTATTGGAAACTTTAATATTTATAGTCCTGATTTAGGGAGGGAACTTACGGTTTCAAGTGCTGATAAAGAAGAATCAACGATGATATATCAAACTGTTCTTAATTTTAACTATAAATATAAAATTGAAGATGATATTATCTGGGATAATAATGCTTCTTTTATGAATATGGTTTATGATGATTACAAAGATAAAAATATTCAAGTTTATTCTTTTGCTTCAAGACCAACTTTTTATAATAAGAAAAATAAATCTAGTATTGCTCTTTTAGTTGATAAAGTATTTTTAGGTAGTAAACCATATCAATTAAACTATTATATTAATACGGACTATACAGAGAGTATTACTGAGAATTTGATAAATACAATGTCTCTAAAGCTTGGAAGAATTAATTATAGAGATAATTCAGCCAAAGATGCTAAAGTTGTTGAATACTCTAATTTCTTAAAATATTTATCTGATGATTATGGTTTATTTACATTTGCATTTACTTCTGGTAAAGAAATAGAAGTTATGTCTGAAAGAACAGATATTACGTATAATTACTACAATATATATTTAGGTAATTCGACAGAAATCTTTACTAATTATACTTTGTTAACATCTTTTAATTACAAAGGTTCAAATTATAAAGATGTGGATGTAAACTTTCAAAGTACAAGACAAGATAGAAAAAGAGATTTTTCAGTATCTTTGGAGAAACAAATCTCTAATAATGTAGTATTAAATGTAGGTTCAACTTTAACTGAAAGAAAATCAAATCACGAATCTTCAAACTTTGATAAATATGTTATAAAAGCTGGGATGTTTATGAGTTTCTAACCTTTAGTTTGATGCTCATAAACGCCATTAAAGTTACTTGGTGGATTTTGAATATAATATTCACATCTTTCTATATAAATACT
>DKNG01000101.1:2651-4202 GCA_002470185.1 Arcobacter sp. UBA7394
TAATGCTTCTTTAAAATCTGATTTTTTATATAAAGAAATTGCTTGATTATAAATATCCAATTCTTCTTTTACATTTGAACTTAATTCTCCTTGAGAAATAACTTGCCAAATTTCAATAGCTTCTTTTTTCCCTTTTACTGTTACTAAATCAAGGAATCTGAAGTTATATTTCTCTTCAAGTTTATTCTTTGTAAAATTAGAAATATTTAGTTTTGAATCATAATATTTACATAAAGACTCTAGCCTAGCTCCAAGGTTAATAGCATCACCAATTACCGTATAATCACTTCGCCCCGTACTTCCCATTTCACCTACAACAGCAGGACCAGTATTAAGACCAATTCCAATATCAATAAGAGGTTTACTGTTTTTGCTTAGATAATCATTTAATTCACTTAGATGTGCAATTTGCTCTAATGAAGCTTTTACCGCTTTATCTGCATGATTTACTACATCAGCAGGAGCATTCCAATATGCCATAATTGCATCACCAATATATTTATCAATAGTACCTTCATATTTTGTAATAATATTACTCATAGGCTCCATATATTCATTTAGATATTCGATTAAGTCTTTTGCAGTTGCCATCTGTTCTGAAATATTAGTAAAACCTCTAACGTCACTGAAGAAAACTGTAACTTCTTTTTCCATAGCTTGAAAGTCGTTATTATCTATATTTTTTAATAAGTTATTCATAACTTCAGGAGATACTTTTGCTGCAAACTTTTTCTTAATAGCTTCTTCCTGTTTTATTTCATAAAAGAAATCTAATAAGGTTGCAATAATAGTACATAATAGTATGGTAAGTAGAGGGAATATTATATTAATAATCACTCCGAACTCAAATAAACACCAATAAGCTGTAATCATTAATATAGCAAAGAACACTAATGAAATTACAGGGTTCATCCAAAATGGAGTATATTTAATAAGAAATACAATTAGAAATGCAAGAATATAAATTGCATACTCTTCAAATACGTCTAAAAATACATCCCTTGAAATAAAATCTCCTTGGATGATATTGTCAATTACATTTGCATGCACTTCCACTCCAGGATATACTGAATCAAAAGAAATAGCTCTTAAATCTAGTAGTCCAATAGCAGAGGTACCTATTAATACAATTTTGTCTTGTAACTTCTCTTTAGGAATAGTATTATTATATATATCTATTGCAGAAAAATATTCAAAAGTTTTACTTCCACCTCTAAAATTTACGATCATTCTTCCATGTCTATCTGTTGGAATTGTAATATCATTTAGAATAATATTTTGAATTCCATCCTCTTCATTGGCATCAACATAAATAGATTGAGTTTGAGTAATTAATCGCATGATTTCTAAAGATAAAGAAGTATATGTATCTTTGTTATATGAAATAATCAAAGGTACACTTCTAATAATCCCTGAGTTATCTGGAATATTATTGAAAAAGCCACTAGAATAACCATTCTCTTGTATTTGAGGGGTGTTTAGAATTGTTCCATAAGCATTAATTGAAAAGTCATTAAACTTACCACTAATAGATCCTGGAATATTTGGTTC
>DKNG01000101.1:4352-5090 GCA_002470185.1 Arcobacter sp. UBA7394
AAAATAGAGTGGGGCGAGCTATTATCTTCTTCTGCAAAAACAATATCGAATCCAATAATTGCAACACCAGAGTTTGTAAGGTTTTCAAGTACCTTTGCTACCTTATTTCTACTCCAAGGCCATTGTCCTAAAGATTTTAAAGATTTTTCATCAATATCAACGATAATAACATTATCACTAGTTGGAATTTCACCTCTAATTTGAAATAAGTAGTCTCTTAGTCTATTATCAAAAGAGTCAAGTAAAGGGGAAGGGTTTCTATAAAAAGTAGACAAAAATATGGCAACCCCAAGTGTTGCCATAATATAAATAAGTAGTTTTTTTAGTTTCTTACTCATTTTTTAATACAATAATTTACTTTCATCAATTTGTGTATGTTTTAGTTCTTTATGTGCATATTCTCTTAATACTTCATGTTCGTGGAAGAATTTTAATAATTCTCCATCAATTTCATGGTCTTTTACCATAAATGAAAGAATTTTGAATACTTCTGAAAGTTTTTTTCCATCTTTATATGGTCTATCAGATGAAGTAAGAGCTTCGAATATATCGGCTAAAACCATAATTCTATCTTCTAAAGTTAAGTCTTTTTCACTTAAACCTCTTGGATATCCTTTACCATTTAGTTTTTCATGGTGGTTTGCTGCTATATTTAATACTTCTGAATATTTTTTAGGGAAAGGTAACTCTTCTAACATATCTAATGATAATTGAGCATGACTATTCATCATTCTTTTT
>DKNG01000120.1:0-6110 GCA_002470185.1 Arcobacter sp. UBA7394
TCTACTTGGCAAGAATCATGGATTACTCTTACTATTTGTGGTGCTTTAGTAATGTTTTATCCTATGCATATTTTATCTTTTGATAAAGAACAAAAAAGTTCAAATGAAAAACATCCTTTTGATAAAAAATTATTTTCAGCTTTTGTTGTAATACTAATTGCTGCATACTTCACTGAAGGTGTTGGTTTTGTAATTCAAGGTACATTCTTGCCTGCTATTATTAAAACTATACCTGGAATTGAAGAGTTTGCAGGAATTACTTGGCTTTTTGTTGGACTTGCTGGAATTCCTTCTTCTATTATTTGGATGAGATTAGCACATAAATATGGAAGTGTAAATATAATTATAATAGCTATGTCCCTGCAAGTTATAGGTATTTTAATGCCAACTTTTACAAGTAATGTATATTTAATTCTATTTTGTGGAGTAATCTATGGAGCAACGTTTGTTGGACTTGTTGCACTGTTTATGAATCTTGGTGGAAAGCTAGCTGGAAAAAATCCTGTAATGCTTATGGGAGCTTTAACAACAGCATATGGAATAGGACAAGTTGCCGCTCCTTTATATGCTGTAAGTCTTACAGAATGGACGGGAAATTATGATTATGCTTTATATGTAACTGCAATAATTGTATCAAGTGGAGTTGTAATGCTTTTACTAGCTAAAAAAGCTTTAGCTATTTCTCACTAGACTCAATACTTTTATTTACAAGTAAAGAAGCTATCTCTTTATGAGCATGGACAAAACTCTTTATTTGTAAATCTTTTAACTCTTTTTTCTCATCAACAGAGTCTATTTTCATAATAATATTCATATCTTTTTTATATTTTAAAATAGCCTCACTAATTAATCTTTTTTTATTTACATTATTTAAAGTGATGATAATACTTGAAGCTTCATCTGCTTTAAGAGATTCTAATACAGGTACTTTCTCTAAGTGACCAAAATATGCCATATAACCTCTTTTTCTTGCAATAAGTACATGTTTTAATTCATCAGATATTATTACAAAAGGTATCTCTTTCTCTTCTAATTCATTTACGACTCTTCTTCCTAGGTTTGAAAACCCACAAACAATAGTATGATTCTTTTTATTAATTGGTGTAATTTTGTCTGATTGATAAAACTCTTGAGCAAAAATAGATGCAATTTTATAAATATTATTTACAATAAAGGGAGTTATAATCATAGAAGATACAGTTACTAAAATAAGAAGTTTACTTAAGTTTTCATCTAATAATCCATTTGCACTAGCAAGGGCAAAAACAGCAAATGAAAATTCACCAACTTGTGATAAAGCAAGGGCAGATTTAATAGCATCACTTTTATTAGACTTTCTTCTAATTAAAAAGTATATTACAAAACCTTTAATTACTAAAAGAGAAATGAATACAGATAGAATTAAAAATATATTTTCAACTAAATATAAAAGATCAATTTTAGTACCAACAGAGAAAAAGAAAGTACCTAATAAAAGATCCCTAAAAGCTGAAATGTCTGATTCTACTTTTATGTGATATTTTGTTTCAGCAATAAGCATTCCTGCAATAAATGCTCCAAGTGAATAAGTAAAACCTAATTCATGAGCTAGTAAAGAAGAGCCAATTACTATTGATAAAACCGAAGCTAAGAACAACTCTTCTAGTTTTGTACTTGTTGAAAAATGTAATAGCCAATCTACAATTTTTTTCCCAAGAGTAAACATAAATACCACAATAATAAATGCAGAAACAATTGTTTTAAGAATAATCTCTTCTATTTGTAAAGTATCATTTGATAAAAAACTAATTAATAAAAGTATAGGAATTACTGCTAAATCTTGAAAGATTAATATAGCAGTTGACTTTTGTCCATAAGGTGTTTGTATATCTTTTGACTGCTTTAAGTAGGTTAATACAATAGCAGTTGAGGATAAAGAAAAAGCCAAGGATAAAATAAGTGATGAAATAACATCAATATTAAAAATAAATCGTGAAATTAAAAAGATAATAAAAGCACTAAGAAAAACTTGAATAAAACCATTTATAAGGAGTAAATCTCTCATTTTTTTTAGTTTCACTATGGACATTTCAAGTCCAATTGTAAACATTAAAAAGACTATTCCAAATTCAGCAATGATCTCTAAAGTATTCATATCATGATTTGCTTCTAGATTAAAAATATATGCAATTATGGTACCTGTTAGAATATAACCAATGATATGTGATATGGATAATTTTTTTAATATGATATTTAAAATTGTTGATAGTGCAAGGGATAAAAATATGATTGTAAATAATGATTCCATGTATATATTTTATCTAGAAATAGTGTCAAAACTAATATTTTTTTGTATATATTATTTACAAAGTTATATTTTCAAGAAGTTCAATCTCATTATTTGTAACAATTATTGCATCAATACAAAATGCAACATCAAGTTTTTTTGTTTGTAGGTAATAATCAATACTACGTTTTATTTTTGATAGTTTAGAAGGGGTTATATTATTAATTGCAGTTTCATAATCATCTGAGGATTTTACTTCACAGAAATGATAAGTATTGTCTTTTTTTGCGATGATGTCTATTTCACCTAATTTTTTGGCATAGAAATTTTGTTCAATTATTTCAAAGTTTCTATCTTGCAGAAAAGAGATAGCTCTTTTTTCTGCAAAATCACCTTTTTGTCTACTCATGGTTTGAAATCAACCACCACCAACAAATTGTAATAATTCGATTTTGTCAGCTTCTTTTGGAACAAAATTTGACCAATCATCTTTTTTAACGATTTCCATATTAACAGCTGCTGCCATTACTTTGTCTTCAATTTTTAAATCAGTAATAATTTCTTGTAGTGAAAAACTATCATCAAAAGTTTTATTTTCACCATTTATAATTAATTCCATTTTTTACCTTTAACTTTCTTTTTCGTATTCAATCATATATCCCACACCTCGAACATTGGTAATAAAATCTTCATTTAAAGCTTTTTTTACTCTATTTACTTCGGCTCTAATTGTGGCATTATCAACTTCATCATTCCATACAAATTCTCTAAATGTATCATATTTCACAACAGAATTTTTAAACTTTGCAAGTAGTTGAATAATTTGTATCTGTCTTTTTGGTAAGGAATGAGTTTCGTTATTATACAAAAGAGTTAGATTATTTGGATTAAAAGAGTAAGATTTTGACAAAATTTTATTTTTATTTGGGAGTATTTGTGACTGCATAATTTTATTAATTCTTAATGACAACTCTTTTAAGTGAAAAGGTTTTTTTAAATAATCATAACAACCAAGCTCAAAGCCTCTTGAAATATCTTCAATATCTACTAGTGCTGAGATATAAATAGTTGGGATAATTATATTTTTTCCATGTAATATTTCTAATATTTCAAATCCACTAAAATCAGGTACATTAATATCAAAAATTAGTAACTCAAAACTCTCTTGATCTAAAATTCTAAGACAGTTATTCCCATCTCTTGCAGTTCGAACTTCATGTCCAGTTGATTGAAGATATTGAGTAATTGCTCTATTTAGCATAACATCATCTTCTAAAAGTAAGATTTTCATTTATTCTCCATCTTAAATAGATATCTAAATGATGTGTAATACTCATTTGAATCTATTGAAATTTCTATATTTTCTTCATTACATATTCTTTTTACTAAACTAAGTCCTAGTCCAAACCCTTCACTTGTTGTCTCTTCCCTATAATACTCTTTAAAAATCTTTTCTGGATATTTAATGTATTGTGAACAAGAAGAGATAATTAAAGCATAAGCATTTAATTCTTTTTTTAATGTGATGTAAATATTAGAATTCTCTTCTGTATATTTAATTGCATTTGTAAGGTTATTATCAATAATTCTTTGTAGTTTTGTTTCATTAAAATCAAAATAAAAAGTATCTCTATCACTAAAGAATTTAATTTGTGAACCAATCTGTTTTGCAGATTGTTCAAAAAACTCAATTCTTGATCTTGTATAATCAACTAAATCAATAGAATTCTTTGGATATTCAACTTGATCTTTTTTTACTAAATAAGATAAATCATCATAAATATTAAAGATATTTTTTAAAGCTACTTCAATTGTTGATAAATAATGATTCTTTCCATATTCCATTTCAAAAAGTTCAATGTTACTCATAATTACAGATATAGGAGTATTTGTTTCATGTACAGCATGTCTTAAAAATATTTTTTGTGAAGTTACTAACATCTGCGAATTAATTTTTTCAATTTCAAGGTGATTAGATTGTTCATCGTGATCTTTTGATGATTGTTCAATTAAGTGTGTTAAAGTCTGAATTGTTCTTGCTTCGTTATTTGTTTTTCTTAAGGCTGATTCTTGAATAAGCTTGTTTTTTTCTGACTTATCATTTTCACTTAATGCTACAACAGTTAGTGTTTGATTTAGTAGTTTATTTTTACCTTTTTCATGGTAAAACTCCCCATAAGTAAACATTCCAGATGTATTAGTGATATTTGCATAAGCTTGATTCTCAGCTTGGATCATATCGGCAACATATCTTCTTCTTGCCATACAAGAATAGATAAAAAATGATTCTGTATTTGAATAATCTTTTTCATTTGGAATAATAGGGTATTTTAGAATCATCTCTGCATTACCAAAACCAAATTTAACTCTATCTCCATTATTTAAATTTCCACTAAATTTAAAAGAACCATCTTTATCAATTTTAACTAAGGCTCTTGCATAATACTCATTGTTTTTTCTAAGTAATAAAGGGAAAGATGTTGCAGATTGAGGAAGAGTATTTTGAATGTCCTCTCCTAAATATTTCTTATAAAAATCAAGAACTTTAGTGCCATTAATTTCATAAACTCTATTATCTTTAACTTCTGTAATAACATGTTCTATTCCAATATCTGACCAATTAAATCTATAGTCATTTTGAACACTAAGACAATCTGAACTTAATGATACAGCAACTGCTGCATTATCAAAGATTTTATCTTGACAAGAGATATAAGTATTAGTAAATTCTCCATTATCTCCAGCCATTCCACCACATACCATTACTTTATTATTAACTGCTTCAATGCCTTTTAAAAACTCTTCTGCATTAGTATTTAATGAATCAGTAAATAGAATTAAAAGTTTAGTATTATTTTTGATTAAAGTGTTGGCAATTTCATTACCTCTTTTAAAAGAAGATTCATTTTGCGAATAAGTTATTTCTACTTTTGTTTCATTGAAAACTGATATTGTTATTATTGTAGAGTTTGTTTGAACTTTATCATTATTAATTTCACCATCAGTAGTACTTCCAATACAAATTCCTTGAGGTAATTCTTTTAGAATATTTTTTGTAATAGATTCTAATGTATTTTTGCCTTGGCCACAAAAAATTTGTATTAATACATTTTTATTATTTCTGAAAAAATCGAAGTCAATAATATTACTTATTGTTTTATCGGTAATTGTATAGTTATAGCTTTTCATACAAAATTATATCATATTTCCCTATGTTTAGGCTTTTAATAAGAAAAGTTGCGAAAAATAAAAATTAATTAGTAACATTATTCTTTTGATAAATATTACTAATTAATATAAAAATAAACTATTTTCTAACGTTTAGTATTTTAAATCTGTCACCCATACCAGTAGGTTCTAATAGTATTTTTACTTTTTGAGTCTCTCTTAAATATGTCTTTTCATCAACATTAGCTTTAAGTATTTCTAGTAATTCTAAGATACCAAACTCAACTAAAGCCTTAAGTTGTGTATTAAATTTAAGAGATTTAATTTTGTTATTATTAAATAAGTCACTTAAGTAATTAAAGTGAACATCGTACGTTATATCAGATTTTTTGTATAAAGATTCTAAATCTAAATCTTCCTCAAAAATAGGAAATACATTGTGTTTTTCATATACTCTTGCAGAGAAATCATTTCTAGGATATCTATCTCCATAATCAAAAGTCAGAAACTCAAATGTTTTAAAATTCTCACATATAGTATTTACAAAATCTTTATAAGATAAGGCAACTTCACCTTTTGTAATACCATATTTTTTACAGTGATTTATAATATTGTTATCTTTACAATCAACAAAATTAATTTTATGGTTTTCTACTTTTGCATATTGTAGAGTATT
>DKNG01000120.1:6200-7647 GCA_002470185.1 Arcobacter sp. UBA7394
GCACTATCTAGTTTTACTTCTTTAATATCATTGTAGTGTTTTAGTTTAATTACATCACCAAATGATTCGTTTAGATATTTTTTTTGTTGAATTTGTAAGTTTTCAAATCTCTCCACTATTGCAAAATTTAGAGTTTCTAAAAGTTGTGGTTTTAAAGTATAAATAAATTGAATTACATCAGCTAATAAATAACCATGATGTGCACCAATTTCTAATATAGTAGTGTTTTTGTCTAAGAAACCTTCTTCAATTGAATTAACAATTTTCTTAGCAATTGTTCCTCCAAAAAAAGAGCTTGTTGAAACAGAGGTATAAAAATCCCCATCTTTTCCAATTTCTTTATAGTTTGAGTAATAACCCTCTTTTCCATAAAGCCAGTCATTAAAATATTCATTAAATCTTTTCATAAAGGCATTGTATCAAAAAGTTGATTTGAAGATGTAAAATAGTGTGTAAATAAAAAGATTGCTCTTTTTATTTACACGTATCAATTACTGCTTGTTGATTAGGGTAAAGGAAAATTTCTACTCTTCTGTTTAATGCCATATTTGTTGCATCTGAATTTGGTGCAACTGGTTTATCAAAAGAACATCCTCTTGAGAAGATTTGATTTTTTGCACCTGAAGCAAAGATTGTATTTCCTACATTAGAAGCTCTTTTTTCTGATAACTCTTTGTTATATGTATATGAACCTCTACTATCTGTATGTCCTACTACTTGAACTAAAGTATTTGGATATTTTTCTAATACTGCTCCAACTTTTGCAATTTTAGCACTAGCACTTGCTGTTGGTACTGCTGAGTTTGTTTGGAACATCATTGCATCTCTAAACATTATTTTCACGTAGTTATCTGTATGTGATACAATCAGGTCTTGGCTTGGATCCAATACTGCATTTGGGTCGTTGTTAACAGTAGTATTTAAACTATCAGCAACCTCTTTAGCTTGTTGATCCATTTTATAACCAATATATCCACCAATAGCTGCACCTGCAACTGCACCTATTACTTTGTTTCTACTTTTACTTCCACCACCAACATTATTTCCTAAAATAACACCAGCTAGGGCTCCAACAGTTGTACCAATGATTGCTCTTTGATTATCATTTACTGTTTGGTTAGTGTTTGAAGAAGCACAACCCACAAGAAGAGTTGCTACTAAAGCAGAAGATATGATTGTTTTTAAATTTATGAATTTCATTATAAACCTTTCTTAAGTTAACTAATAATTTATTTTAACATAATAAGATTAACAAAGAGTCGTGAAATAATTGTGTTTAAAACCGTAATTAATATGTAATAAATTTGTGTTATAATAAATATAGAAAAAAAGGAGTAACTGTGGAAAAAAGAACAAAAATTTTAGCAACTTTAGGCCCAGCAAGCCATAGCATTGAAACCATTGAAGGATTAATAAAAGCAGGTGCAAACATGTTTAGATTAAACTT
>DKNG01000120.1:7776-14228 GCA_002470185.1 Arcobacter sp. UBA7394
TCAGGACCAAAGGTGCGAGTAGGGGATTTAAAAGAACCATTTGAACTTCATAGAGGTGATGTGATTACTTTCTTAAAAGATGAAATTGTTGGATATAAAGAAGCAGATAAAAAGTATGTTGTTTCTATTAATTACCCAGATATTCTTGACAAAGTTCAAATAGGTGAATTTATCTATTTATATGATGGAACAATTAGAGCTAAAGTTATCGAGACAGATGATGAAGTAAAAGCTAGAATTGAAAATCATGGTATTTTATCTTCAAGAAAAGGTGTAAACTTCCCTAATACTGTAATTGATATTAATGTAATTACAAAAAAAGATGAAGAAGATATTGCTTGGGGTGTTGAAAACCAAGTAGATTATTTTGCTATTTCATTCGTTCAAAATGGTAATGATATGAAAAGAGCAAGAAAACTTCTTAATGGATATAAAGGTAAATTAATTGCAAAAATTGAAAAATTTGATGCAGTTGAAAATATTGATGATATTGTTGAGCATAGTGATGGTTTAATGGTAGCAAGGGGTGACCTTGGTATTGAGGTTCCATATTATGATGTACCAACAATTCAAAAAATGTTAATCAAAAAAGCAAATGTAAAAGGTATGCCTGTAATTACAGCAACACAAATGCTTTTATCAATGACTCACAATGAAAGAGCTACAAGAGCAGAAATCTCTGATGTTGCAAATGCAGTATTAGATGGTACTGATGTTGTTATGCTTTCTGAGGAAAGTGCAGTTGGTGAAGATCCTGTAAATGTTGTAGATACAATGAGTAATATTATTTCAAGAACAGAAGATATTTATAGTTTTGACAAACAAGACAAATTAGATTATCTAGATCATTTTGATGTAATTCAAGCAACAGTAACTAGATTAGCGGATGACTTAGGAGCAAAAGGTATTTTGGCACTTACTAGTTCTGGTAAATCAGCTATTAAAATGTCAAGATATAGACCAAGAACTCCTATTTTAGCCTTTACACATAAAAAGAAAATATTAAGTGCTTTAACTTCAGTATGGGGTGTAACTCCAATTGGTACTATTAAAGAAGCACAAGCTTCTAGAATGTTCCAAAAGATGTTAAAACAGTTAGACGATAAAGGTGTATTAGATAAAACAGAAACTTACGTAGCAACAGTAGGTTATCCTGTAGGTATGCCAGGAAGTACAAATACAATTAAAATTTTAACTCCATCTGAGATAGAGTATTATTTAAATCTTCCAAAAAAATAGTATAAAAAGAGTTTAACTCTTTTTATCTAGAATAACATCAAAGCAAGCACCTTCATAATCCACTCCATTATAAGTAAACTTAGAATTAGATACTTTAAGCTTACCTCTCATATGATTTACGATAATAGTTCTTGACATATATAAGCCAATCCCTGTACCTTGTGATTTAAATTTTGTTGTAAAGTAAGGTTCAAAAATCTTATGCATTATATCAGGGGAAATACCACCTGCATTATCTTTAATTTCTATATGTAACTTATCATTTTTTAATGATGTAGTAATAAAAATATATTTATTCTCTATGTCTTTTAGCATTAAAGCATCTTTAGCATTATTGATTATATTTAATAGTGCTTGGGTTAATTCATTTTCTAAATTGAATATTTCATCATTTGATAAGTTTTTTATAATAATAATCTCTTTATTTGTAAAACTAGCAGATAGTAATGAAATTACTTTTTCTATAGTTAAATCAATTCTAAAAAAACTATTTTTTTTGTCTTTTTTAAAAAAGTTTCTAAAGTCATCAATAGTTTGAGATAGAACTTTTGTATTTTGAACTATTGTATCTAGAGATCGATTCATCTCTTGATCTGTTAATAGGTTCATCTCTTTATGCATTTTTATACCAGAGGCTGCTGTAGAGATAGTTGAGAGAGGTTGTCTCCATTGATGAGCAATATTACCAATCATCTCTCCCATTGCAGCTAGTTTAGATTGTTGATGTAATAACTCTTCTTTTTCTCGTGTTTCAATTAATTGTTTTTTTACTTTTTCTTCTAGACTTTCATTTAACTCTTTTAAGCTTTGATTCTTATTTGCTAGTTGGTATTCATAATCACGTAACCTTGATTCTAAATTTCTTGAAATAGAAGTTAGTATAACAATCAAAACCATCGTTATAACAATAGAGATAATAAGGATATCATTAGTCGTATGTCTTAACTCTTCTTGTAACTCTTTTTTTCTTTTTTGAAGTTCTTGTAGTAGTGTAGTTGTATATTGTCCCGTTCCAACTATCCAATCTAAACTAGGAATAGTTTTTACAAAAGATATTTTTTTTGATAAATTGTTTTTAGTTATATTATGACTAGTAGGTATATATTCTATAAAACCACCTTCTTTAACTTCTGCTTTTTTAATAATATTATTAATAATATTTTGCTCTATTTTTGTTAATTTTTCAATGGGAGTATTAATAAAACTTTTGTTTATATGTGCAAGTGTTGTACCATTTTTATTTATAGCAAATACATATTCATCTTTATCATACTTCAGAATATTAATTAATTTTAATGCATCTTTTTTGATTTTATCGTTTATATCCTCTTCATATTTAGCTGTACCAATATATAAGTTAAGGGGTTTAAATCCTTTTATATAACCAATTTTTTTTGCAATTTTATTAGTATTTGGTTTTTTCCAATACCATGAATCAAAACCTTCTCCCTCTTGTGAGCTAGCAATTTTATTAAAACTTTGAATAAAGTATTTCCCTTTTTTATCTTGTAGATTTGTAACAACTTTATTTTGTTCTGATTTTTGTGGATGCATTAAAACAAGATTATCCAAATTTAATATGAAAAAATATCCACTTTCATTACTATAAAACTTCAGATTTTTAAGTCTTTTACTGATTATTTTTATAATTTCATTATAAGGCAGATGTTTATTTGATAGATATGTCTCTTCGACAGTTTTATAACCAATATTGATTATGTTTTTTATATTCTTTTTTTCTTCTTCTTTTGTAATTTCTATTTTTGTTTCAATTAGATTAATAACTCTATTAATTCTATTTTCGATTCTTTTTTTTACATTTTGAGTAAATCTATTTTCAAGTTTAATAGCCTCTTCATGAGCTTCATGTTCTTCGTAGGATATAAATTTATAAGTTAGTATTGATGAGGTTAAGATAATTGATACAATAGGGAGGAAAATAATCCAAAAAGTAAAGTTTTTATTATCTTGCATTATCTTCCCTTATCTAAGAACTATTTTAGTTTTGCGTATAACTCCAATAATTCCATTTGTCTGTCTATCTCAAATAGTTTTAAATCTAAAGATTTGATTTTTTGAGAGTTTTGAAGAGTATCTAAATCACTTTGTGTTTTTAGTTGTGCTTCTTTTTCTTCTTTAATAATAGTTAAAATAGAGTTATAAAGGCCTAAATCTTCCTTTGTTATAGTTATTCTTTCTTCTAACATGTTTATTTTTTGTACTTGATTCTTATAAAAAGTCTTTTCATCTTCAACTTTATTTGTATATGCTAGTTTAGATTTTAAAGCTTCAATTTTTTTACTCTCAATATCATTAAAAGTTCTAGTATCTAGTGGTACAGTTACACTTAATCCAAAATCTTGTTCATAAGAGTTTGCAAGACCTGGTTTACCATTTGTATAATGATTTTTTGAATAATTATAAAATGCATTTACACTTGGTAAATATTTTGCAATAGTTATGTATTTAAAGTTTTCATCTTTTGTAATATCAGCTTTTGCTTTTGCTAAATCTATATTCTTTTGAATAAACTCTTTTTCATTAAAAAATTCAAATTTTGGTAAATCAAATTTTGAATAATCCTTAGATGAAATATTATTGAAGTTATTGATATATTCAATTTTTTGGTATTTTAGTGTTACTAATGATTGTTTTGAATCATTTAGAGTTAATAAAGCATTATCTAAAAAAGAGCTATCTAAAAAGCCATTTAATACTTGTTCTTTTTTTCTATCTACATCTATTTTTGCATTAAGAACAGAAAGTTTCGTTTTTTTGATATTTAATTCTGTTTTTTCAATAGAGTATAAAAGTTTAATAGCCTCTTTTATTAATTTCTTTTTTTCTTGATCTATTTGAATAGATGATGAATCATAAGTAGAATCTGCATATTTAATAGCTTGGTAAATTCCACCACTTCTAAAAATAGGTTGGTTAATACTAATTAATGATTTCTCATTTTTATAATCTTCACCAAGATATTTAGTGTATTGTAGATTAATTGGATTTATCCAATCTTTTTTTAGTTTAAGACTATCTTCTTTGATTTGTTTTTCATTTAAATCAAAAGTCTTTTTTCTTGTATCTGATAATATTTCTTCATCAAAATTGTTTGAAGCTTGTAGATTTGAGAGAAGTAAACTACCTAAAAGTAGTTTACTTAGTGATTTTAGAAAGTGCATTTTCTAACCTTTTAAATCCTTCATCAATCTCATCATTTGTAATTGTTAAAGCAGGTAACATTCTTAATGTATTTTTCCCAGCTCTTAATAATAAAACACCTTGTTCAAATGACTCTTTTAGAATTGAAGCTAATGTATCAGCATCTTTTACTCTAAGACCTTTCATTAATCCAATTCCAACTGTTGATGTGAAAATCTCTTTATTATTTTGGAATAAAGTTTCAATTTTATTTTCAAAGTATGAAATAGTTTTATCTAAGTCTCCTGAATCTTTAGTTCTCTCTAAAATATCTAATACTTCTAATGAAGCAGCAGTACTTAAGTAGTTTCCACCAAAAGTAGAACCATGGTCACCGTAAGTAAATAGGTCTTTATGTGTAGTAATAACAGCTCCAATAGGAACTCCTCCACCTAAACCTTTTGCCATAGTGATAATATCTGGTTGAATATCATAAAGGTTAGTTGCTAAGAACTCACCAGTTCTGTATGCACCTGTTTGAACTTCATCAATGATTAATAAAATATCTTTTTCTTTTAAGAATTTTGCTAAATCTTGAACCTCTTTTTTATCAAGAGGTTGAACTCCACCTTCACCTTGCACTAATTCAATCATAACTGCTACTGTTTCATTATCTATTGATTTATAAATATTAGCAATTTCATTTTCATAAGAGAATCCATCTGGATATGGTGAGAAATTATCTGTATGCATAGCTTCTTGACCAGTAGCTCTTACTGTTGTAATTGTTCTTCCATGGAATGAATGCTCTAATGTGATAACTTTATATCTTTTGTTATCAAATTTAGTTTCTCCATATTTTCTAGCTAATTTAATAGCTCCTTCATTTGCTTCTGCTCCTGAATTTGCGAAAAATGTGGCAACATCCATTTTTGAAAGTTTTGCTATCTTTTCCCCAAGTTTTGCTTGAGGTTCAATAGCGTATAAATTAGAAATATGAGTAATATTACTTACTTGCTCATATATCTTTTTTGCAACACTTTCATTACCATGACCTACAGATACAACTCCAATTCCTGAAGTAAAATCAATATAGTCTTTTTCATTTTCATCAAATAAAGTAGCGTTAACTCCTCTTTTGAAATTTACGTAATTTCTTGGGTAAGTTTGTAGTACATATTCTTTATCTAATTGTTCAATCATATTGTGTTCCTAAAATATTTTTACTTATATATATTAAGTGGGATTATATCAAAATTATTTAAACGCTATATTAACCACTATTAATTAATAGCGTCACTAATATAACGATTCAAGTCAAATATTCCATAATTTAATTTGTCTTGTTTTTTAAACTCTTTATCAAACCAATCATACTTTTCCCAGAAATCTTTATTTGCTCTATTAATTGAGTACTTTAGAATTCTTTGTAAGTGATTTGGTGTATCTTGATAGTTTTTTAATAAATCAAAAAAATCACTTAAGTCATCTTGTTTAACTTCAATAAATACATTTGGGTATGAACCTACAAATCCTTCAATAAAATTAAACCTATCTTTTGAACTATCTAGCCTAGATTCTTCATCGAATAATAAAGCAACATTTTTATGCCACCTATTTACTAAAACAGTATAAACTAAGTCTTGTTTATTATTCATTTTTATTCTTAAATATCCAAGATTTGACTCTGAGTCTGTAAATTGTCTAACAAATTCTGAGCCATTAGCTAGAGTAAGACTTTTAAGAGTTTCTTCTATCTCTTTTTTTGTTTTGTACTCTTTTTTTATTTCACTTTGTTTATAGTTTTTTCCTAGAAAATTAATAGGGTCTTTTTTGATTTTTAGATAATCAAAAGCTTTATAAACAAACTCTTCTTTATAATTAGAAGAGCTATAAGAGATATTACTTTTTAGTTCACTTGGATTATATACACTTAAATATGAAGCTAACCAACCTTGATACCAAGAATTAAAATACTCTTTTCTACTGTTCTTTGGTAAAAATTCCAAGAAGTTACTCTCACCTTCAATTCTAAGTCTATCCATATGTTTTCGAACTAGCAGTTGATGTGG
>DKNG01000120.1:14375-15773 GCA_002470185.1 Arcobacter sp. UBA7394
GCTGAATCAAAATGTCTATAAATTGTAAGCATAGAGTCATTTTTAGTTTTATCAAAACTATTACCTTTCCATAAAGCTTTTAGAGGTAAACCATTTGGATAATATTTTTTATAAACATCAGATTTGTTTTTGTTGTACTGTTTTGCTAAATCATAATTATCTAATATTTTAAAAGTTTTTAATATATTTGGATTATCTCCTAGTTGATTTGGTACTGATAAATTTTCAATATTATCATGTAAAAAATATCTATCAAATAATGAAGCATCATATTTAGGATCTAAAAACATAACCCAAAAATGATCTTGAATTACATTTAATGCAATTTGTCCTTTACAAACTGGACCTCGAATAAAAGTCATAATAATATAGTGAATATCATCTAATAAAAATTCATATCTAGTTTTTGCAGGAATTTGCTCAAAAACTTTCAATGCATTTGCAACGACATTTTTATCATAAGTTGCTAAATATGGCTGTATATCCCATTTTGGTTTTATGAATAAATCTTTATATCGTTGTAGTCTTTTTCCATTCATTTTATAAACCATATGAGTTTTATGAACTATTGTAGATTTGATTTTTTGGAATCTATAATAAAAAGGTTCTTTTATTTCATCATAAGGAAATCGTGTAGGAATAACTTCTACTTTTTGACCTCTAGGAGTTCTTGATCTTACTAACTCATAGAAGTTTTCACTATTATCATCAAAAGAGATATGGGCTAAAAATAGATGTTCATAAATATATCTAGCACTTACTTTGTATTTGATATTTTTATTATTAAAAAAACTTTCAAACTTTGAGATTAAAAAATCTTCTTTTGTTGGAGTTTTGATCTTTTCAATATCACTTTTAGCTCCTTGTTTAAGCCATGTCATTAAAAGATTGTATTCTTCTTTTTTCAGTGCTGGAAAACCATATGGCATTCCTTTATGGGGATTATCTTCAAAATACTCTTCTAATTCGTCTTTATCTTGTACACAAGATAACTCATCTTTTTCAGGAGAATATTTTCCTATAATTTCAGGATTTTCCATCTTTTGAAATAGATACTGCATCATTATGGATTCATTACTATTTTCTAAATCTTGCGTAACAGAATAAAAATCTTTTTCTCTCCATTGTTTTTCATTTATTGCATCTACAAAAAGTCGAGTAGGGTCACTAGCACTTAATCTATTTGCATAAATATCTTCTTTTGAAGCACCTCTTTTTAATCCTTCATATGAAGATAGTTTTAGCTGACAAGGTGAGTTGTAACAAGAATGACAAGAAACACATCTATTATCTAAAATAGGTTTGATTTGATTTACAAAAGATATTTCTTCTTTGTTTAATTGGTATTGTACGGGTTCTAGGGGTTTTACAGAACAGGCTGCAAAAAACATTATAATT
>DKNG01000121.1:0-7855 GCA_002470185.1 Arcobacter sp. UBA7394
GAAAAATTAACAGGTAGAAAATGTTACCTAGAATTATTCGTTTCAATCAAAAAAGGTTGGACAAAAAATAAACAAGGTCTTAAAGATCTTGGTTATGATATTGAGTTATAGGAAGTTTATACTTCCTATAATTTAATAAAAACTTACAAATAATAATTAATATTATTAATTAAACAAACTCAAAATATAAATCATATAAAATAATTTTTAAAATTATAAAAGTTATTTAATGATTGCAAAATCCCAAGATATAAATACTATTTTATTAGATGTAAATGAAGAGATAAAACAAAACAATTTAAGAAAATTTATTCTTACTTCTTTAAGTTTAGAAAATATTGAACTTAAACAAGAGAATTTATATGTTTCTTATTTATCTAGATCTAATAAGTATCAAGTATTTATTTTCGATAAAAAGTTTTCTTTTTTAGAACTAGATATATTCCAATGTTTTTATGAGAATAAAAGTGATTCTATTGATATTTTTTTATGTGATGAGTTTTTTGTGCTTTATATAAATCAAGAGTTTTATTATTATCAAAAACTAAACTATGAAATCAATAATGAAGACTTAGTAGAATATATTCACAAAAATCTAAATTTAAAAGTAGATAATATTTATAAAATTTCTTTAGATGAAAGAGAAGTATTAAAGAATAAATATATAGACTCTTCTTTAAAAACAAAACTAATAAATATATCAGAAATAAAAAATAAAAGTTTCACTTTTTTTATGAGTTTTGTACTTCTTTTAGTAGTATCTATTTTAGTATATTTATATTACTTATATAGTGTGAAAGATAATCTTTTATCGAATATAAATATTCAAAATAAAAACTCTTTTTTAGACTATAAAAATAAACATAAATACAAGTACTTAAATGATGATGTTAAATACTTACTAAGTGAACTTTTAAAACATGACTTGATATTAGATGAGTTTGTATATAAAGAAAACCAATTAGAACTCTCTTTCTTTTCAAAAAATAGAAATGATATTTACTCTTTTTTAGATTTATACAAAAATAAATTAGATGGAAACTCTATTAAATTCATTAAAGATAAAAAGGTTTATATTTGTAATGCGAATATTAAAACATTTAGAAAATAGTTTTATTAATAGTTCATTTAAAGTAAAAGTAGAACTATACTTATTAGTTTTTATTCTTTTTTCTTTGATTATTTATAATATTCCAATTCTAACTAGTACTAATAACACTCTTGTAAAATCCAATAGCTATAAAATAGAAGAGTTTAATAAATCTCTTCTAGATATGAATAAAAATATAGAAGAGTATGCAAGTATTAAAAGAATAAAAATTAATTCAATGAATAATGAGAGAAAAGAGATACTTATTAATTGTTCTTTATCCTTACATAAAGCAAAAGGTTTTATATCTTTTCTAGAAAATTTAAACACATATTCAAATATAAAAACCTTATCAATAGATAAAGATAAACAATCAAAAAAATATAATTTAGAAATAAAAGTTAGTTTTGAAAAGTACTTCTTTAAGACTCTAAACTCTAAAGAGGTAATAAAAAAAAGTAAATCTAAGAAGTTTAAATTAAAAGCAATTATTGATAAAACTGTTTTAATTAATAATAAGTGGTTAGAAATTGGCGAATATATTAATGATTACGAATTGACCGATATTTCTAAAAATAGTGTAACTCTATCTTTTAATGACGAAAAAATACAACTAAAGGTTTATAAAAATGATAAATATAAGGAATACTAAAATTGACTATTCATTATTTGATATTGATGAAAAAGAGTATTTTGAAAACTCTTTAATTTTGCCATATTTTGAAGATGATATTTCAATTCATTTTATTGTTTGCAAAGAGTCAAAACTTTTAGATATAAAATCTAGAATTAAAAAACTAGTAAAATTTAAAGAAATAAAAAAAGAAGATTTACAATTTTTATTATCTCATATAAATGAAAAGATAGTGTTATTTAATCTTGCTAATAAAGCTATATGTTTTAATGCTTCAAGTGATAAGTTTGTACAAGAGTTCATTTATACATTATTAAGCTTCTCTATTGAGCTTAGAGCTAGTGATATTCATTTTGAACAGTATTCTGAGTCTATACTATTTCGCTTTCGTATAGATGGAAGATTAAATACGTTTTTTACCTTTGATATTAAACTATTTAAAATTCTATCATCTTATTTAAAACTATTATCAAACTTAGATATTACTCAGTTTAGATTACCAATGGATAGTAGATTCTCATTAATAGTAAAAAATAAAAACTATGATTTTAGATTATCAACTATGCCAACTTTAGAAGCTGAATCTATTGTAATTAGAATACTTGATAATAAAAATGTTAGTAAGTCTCTAAATTCTCTTGGTTTATCATCTTCTATTTATACTGAAATCTCAAACTCACTGAAATTAACCCAAGGTTTAATCCTAATTACAGGTCCCACTGGTTCAGGTAAAACAACTACTTTATATTCAATGTTAAAAGAGTTAAAATCAAATGAAAAGAAGGTTATTACAGTTGAAGACCCAATTGAGTACAAAATAGAATCTATATCACAAATACAAGTGAATAATAAAATAGGATTAAACTTTGAATTAATTCTAAAAAATATTTTGAGACAAGATCCAGATATTATCTTCATAGGAGAAATACGTGATAAGTTCTCTTTAGATATTGCACTGCAAGCTTCTTTAACTGGTCACTTAGTGTTAGCTAGTATTCATGCTAATAGTAGTATTGAAACAATTACAAGATTATTTGATTTAGATGCTGACCCTTTTTTAGTTTCTTCTACATTAAAACTAATAATCTCTCAAAGATTAGTTTTGAGTTTTTGCAAATTTTGTGATTCTAAAGGTTGTCAAAAGTGTAACTATACAAAATATTATGATAGAACTTGTATTGCCGAAACTCTTAAAATAGATGAAAATATATCTTCAATGATTTTTAGAAAAGAAGATTTAAATTCAATGAAAAAATATCTAAAACAAATAAACTTCCAAACAATATTTGATGATGGTATTAACAAAGTTAATAATAAGGAAACTTCAATAGAAGAAGTGTATAAAGTGATTAATCAATGATTAAAACTTACAAAATCACATATCAAGAAAACAATAAAAAGAAATCTTTATTAATAAATACAGAAAATATAAAAAATGAAAACTTACCTTTGAATGTTTTGAATATCAAAGAAGTTTCAATAAAAAAGAGTATCAACTTTTTTTCAAAGAAAAAACAAATTTCAAATAAAGATTTAAATTTACTTTTTTATGAACTTAATATTATGGTTCAATCAAACATAGTATTTACAGAAGCCTTAGATATTTTAATAAAAAATAGAAAAAGTGAAGTACTAAAAGAGTTTTTATTAGATATGAAAAACTCTTTTACAAATTTAAAACCTATAACAAAAGCTTTAGAAAAATATGAAGTTGATGAGATAGTATTCTCTTTTTTAGAGTTATGCCAAAGTAGAGGAAATATTAAATTAAATATTAAAGCTCTTAGTATTTTACTCCATGAAAATGCAAGAATAAAAAATGATTTCAAAAAAGCTATTCGATACCCAATTACTTTATTGATTAGTTTTTTCTTATCTTTAAATATGATCTTTTATTTTGTTATACCCAATTTTAAATCAATATTTAGCGGTAATATAGATGCACTTCCATTATCCACAAAGGTTTTATTTTTTGTACATGATGTCTATTCTAATTATATTTTATATATATTGATTCTTCTAGTTATTCTAAGTATTTCATTATATATTTATTATAAAAATAATGAAAAAATGCAGTATTATTTTGATGAATTTATAGTAAAAAAACTCTATTTATTTAAAGATATTTATCTATCTTCCCAATCTTATAAACTATTTTTAATTTTGGATATTATGCATAAATCTAATTATGAGTTTCATAAAGCACTTATTTCCTCAAAGGTTTTACTAAAAAATAAATACCTTTTAGATAGAATTACGCTAATTGAGAATCTATTGGAAAATGGTAAAACTATTAATTATTCTTTTAGTGAAGCTTTAATATTTGATGATTTAGTATTAAATCTTATAAATACAGCTGAAGTATCTAATTCTTTGGATATCACATTGGTAGAAATAAAAGAAATTTACAAGAATAGATTTGAAGAAAAAATAAAATTTTTAATATCAATCATAGAACCTATATTTATAGTCCTATTAATGGGCTTAATTTTATGGATAGTTTTAGCAATATTCGTGCCAATTTGGGATATGGGTAATATGATTAAATCGTAAAGGGAAAGATCAGATGGTAACTCAAGAGGAATTTGAAAACTCTATAAAAAATGTATTAGAATATATTGGAGAAGACGCAAACAGAGAAGGTCTTATTGATACTCCAGCTCGTGTTAGAAAAGCATATGAGTTTATGTGTGGTGGATATAAAGAAGATCCTAAAGCGATTCTTCAAAAAGCACTATTTACTTCAAGTAATGATGAAATGGTTGTAGTTAAAGATATTGAATTCTACTCTCAGTGTGAACACCATATGTTACCAATAATTGGAAAAGCACATGTTGCATATATTCCAGATGGTAAAGTAGTAGGTTTATCTAAAATTCCTAGAGTTGTAGATGTGTTTGCTAGAAGATTACAAATTCAAGAGCAATTAACAGAGCAAATCTGTGATGCTTTAAATGAACACTTAAAACCAAAAGGTGTAGCAGTTATTATTGATGCTAGGCATATGTGTATGGAAATGAGGGGTGTTCAAAAGATTTGTTCTACTACTGTTACTTCTGCACTTAGAGGTTTATTTAAATCAAACAAAAAAACTAAAGATGAGTTTTTATCTATAGTTTCTTCTTCTTTTAATAAGTAGTAAGAAGTGCTTAATTTAGAAAAGATTAAAGAAGTAAAATTTAATTATTATGATGAAAACGAATATATTTATAATTTTATAATGTTAGAAAATAGAACTGAGAAAATCAGTAATGATGAGTATCGATTCTATTTAATTTGTGAAAATACGAATGTTTCTGCAAATGGAGAAGTATTCTTAGATTTAAAAGTAGAAGCTAATGAAGTGACTTTTAAAACAGATTATTTTGCTAATAGTTTTGATTATAATAAACTACAAAAAGTTGAAGAGAAAAGTACTGAATCAAATAGTTTTTATTCTGTTTGTTTTGGTAATGATACTTTAGAAATAGAAGTGATTTTATAATAAAAGATAGAGTTTTTTAACTCTGTCTTTTATAAAAGTATCACTTTTGCTAACATTAAGAATGAGAAGAATCCCACAATATCTGTAACAGTTGTTAATAATACTGTAGATCCAATAGCTGGATCTATATCTAATTTTTTTAGAATTAATGGAATAGAAGCTCCAAAGAATCCTGCACTAAATAGATTTATTACCATAGACATTGCAATTACTAGACCTAGCAGTTTTGTATCAAACCATATCCATGCAATAACACCCATTATAAGAGCAAATAATAATCCATTAAACAAGGATATTACAACTTCTTTTTTAACCGCATCTTTTGCATTTTCTAACTCAATATCCCCAAGAGCTAACTGCCTTACCATTACGGCTAAAGTTTGAGTTCCCGCATTTCCACCCATTGATGCAACAATAGGCATTAAAATAGCAAGAGCTACATAAGATTGAAGGGTTTCTTCAAATAGTCCAATTACAAGAGAAGCTAGTATTGCAGTACCAAGATTTAAAAACAACCATAAAGCTCTTTTCTTAGCTGTTGTCATTAGATTATCTTCATGCTCGAAGTCATCATCTACACCGGCTAATTGGTACATTTGTTCAGTGGCATTCTCTTCAATAACATCTAAGATATCATCTGAAGTAATTCTTCCCATTAACATACCTTGATATCCAGTAACAGCAACAACAGAAAGATCATATTTTTCGAATTTTTTTGCTACTTCATCAATGTCTTCATCATCTTCAACTTGAAAAGGTTTATATTTATTTTCATCTTCTGCTAAAACTTCTTCATAGGTTTTAGTAAAATCAAAAATAATTAAATCTTCTAATAAAATAGATGCAAGTAATATTTTATCTTCATCAATAATAAATACTTGGTGAATATTTTCTAACTCGTCTTCTGCTTTTGCAAGTTTTAATCTTTCTATTGATTCCCCAATAGTTTCATTTTTTTTAGCAGAGAAAAGCTCCGTTTGCATATATGCACCGGCTTCATCTTCTTCGTATTTTTTAAGCCAATCAATCTCTTTTTTATCTTCTTCTTCAAGACCATCATAAATTTCTTTGGCTTTTTCTTCATCTAGTTCTTCAATTTCTTGAAGAATATCTGTTTGGTCATCTGATTCTAGTTCATCAACGGCTTCTGTTAATTGCTCAATAGATAACTCTTCATAAGCATCTTCTCTTAAGTTTTCAGGAAGTTCAAGTAGAACATCTCCTAGGATATCATCAGGAAGTTTTTTAAGTGTAAAGAAGAAATCATCAACACTTTTCTTCTCTATTTTTTTTAAAGAATTGGCAATGTCACTTGGGTGAAGGGAGTCTAAATTTTCTAAAAGTTTTTTGGGATCTTTTATAATTTCGTCATTTTGCATTTTGACTCCTTTTTTAATTTTATAAGTTTAGGTCGTTTTTGTATGTCACTCTATCTAATTTTGTAGCTTTTGCTCTATTTTCATCTGCTATGATTTCTTCAAAAGCTTTTATATAATGTTTTGTATTTGCAATAAATGTAGCTTTAGATTTACCTTTTAGACCTTTAGTATCTGGTTTTCTAATAACTTTCATTGCATTAACAGCACGTCCATTTTTGTATAAACCAAAGTGTAAGTGAGGCCCAGAACTAAGTCCTGTACTTCCAACATAACCAATATGTTGACCTTTTCTTACATTTTGTCCACGTTTTAGACCTTTTCTAAATCCATTTTGATGTGCATATAATGTTCTATATCCGTTTCTATGATTAATGATAATAGTTTTACCATAACCACCTCGTCTTCCAATAAAGTCAACTCTTCCATCACCTGCTGCATAAATTTTTCTTCCTCTAGGTGCTGCAAAATCTGTACCTAAGTGTGCTCTATATCTTTTTAAAACTGGATGCCATCTTTTTTTTGTAAAGTGACTAGAAATTCTTTTGTATGTTAATGGAACTTTGAAGAAGTAAGTTTTTGTGAAACCTACACCTTTTTGGTCATAATACTTATCATCTTTTTTACTTTTGAATCTATAATATTTTCTACCTGCAACTTCAACCATTGCACCTTTAATATCAGGTAATCCAAAAGATCTTCCTAATAATGACCTTTGTGAATATTTAATAACTACAAAATCACCTTTTTGCATACCTCTAAAATTTACACCAGTGAAAATAGCTTTTAGTTGAGCTGTTAAAGCTGCATTTCCAGTTGCTTTTTGAATATCATAAGATACTGAAGATGTAATAGGAACAGCAATAGTTTCCGTAAATTCTCTGTAGTTAATAGGTAGTGTTTGGAATTTATAGATACCATTCTCTTCATAAATGTGTAATTGAATTTCATCTGAAACAGGTATTAAAACTTGGTTTAAAGTACCATCTTCATTTTCATATAAATAATATCTTTGCTCTGCCATAATTTCTGAGGCTAACTCTTTATCTTCTTTTTCTAAATCAAAATATAACTTTTGAGGAATAGTATATTTTTCTAGGAAAGTTAAAAAGGTTTCACCTTTAGGCCATGGTAGTTCTTTTACTTCTACACTAAGTAGAGAGCTAATAAATAACAACATTAATAGAATGATTTTTTTCACGTTTATCTTCACTTTTATTCAAATATTAAGGCAAATATTATACCTTTGCAGAACTTAAAAATGGATATAT